>NZ_VZZR01000028.1:0-37161 GCF_009650555.1 Pseudomonas sp. EMN2 | reverse complement strand
AGGGTGAGGTCGGCGGCGCCGTTCTTGATCAGGCTGCCGGTGCCGCCGATCACGCCGTTGAGGGTGAGTGCGTTGCTGCCCGTCAAGGTCAGGGCACTGCTGCCCAGGTTGATGGCGTTGCCCAGGGTCATGGCCGCCGTGGTATCCAGGGTGCCATTGCCGGTCAGTCCCAGAGCCCCCGTACCAAGCGCTGCGCTGTTGCCGAGGGTGAGCGTGCCACCCGCCAGGGTGGTGCCGCCGCTGAAGGTGTTGCTGCCGTTGAGGGTCAGGTTGCCGCTGCCGCTCTTGACCAGAGAACCGTTGCCGCTGAGCACGCCGCCCAGGGTCAGGGCGTTGCTGCCAGGCAGGCTGAGGGCCGCGTTGAGTGCCACGGCGTTGTTCAGCACCAGCGGCACGCTGCCTTGCAGGCTGCCGGCGCCGCTGACGGTAAGCCCGCCAGAGCCCAGCGCCGCGGCGCTGGTCAGGTTGAGGCCGCCGGCAGTCAAGGTGGTGCCGCCGCTGTAAGTGTTGGTGCCGCCGAGGGTGAGCAGGCCGGTGCCGGTCTTGGTCAGCCCGCCAACACCGCTGACCACTCCGTTGAGGGCCATGTCGGTGATGCCGCCGACGTTCAGGCCGGCGTTCAGGGTCAGCGCATTGCTCAGACTCAGCCCGCCGATGGTGCCTGCCAGGCCGCCGCCGTTGACGGTAATGGCGCCGGCGCCGAAAGCGTTGGAGTTATCGAAGTTGACCAGGCCGCCGTTGAGGGTGGTCAGGGTGGTGCCGTTGAGCACCTGACCGAGCAGGCTCCAGGTGCCGCTGTCGACGATCAGGCGGCTGAAGTTGATGTAGTTGCTGGCGTTGATCGTGCCGCTGCCACCGGTGCCGCTGCCGCCGCCGATGGCGTTTTGCAGGGCCAGGGTGTTGGTGCCGCCGGCACCGCCGTCGATCTTGCCCGCCGCCGCGAAGGCGAGGTTTGGATTGCTGGTGACCAGCAGGGCCACGCCGACACCCAGCCCGGCACCGACACTGGAACCGGTGATGGCGTTGAAACGGTTGGTGCTGTTGGCACCCATCGCCAGGCTGCCGGTGATGGTGCCGGCGTTGGTGAAGGTGTTGCCTGCCGCAGAGGCTTCGAAGGCTGCACGGCCGAGGATGGTGCCGGTGTTGGTGAAGTTCACCGTGCTGCCGCCGGTCACGGCGATCACCGGGGTGTCTTCGCTCACCAGGGTAAGGCTGGCCAGCGCCGAGGAGCCGATGCTGCCGGCGTTGCTGATGGTGGTGGTGCCAGATGCACCATTGCGCACATCCAGCGCCATGCCCGTGAGGTTCAGCAGGTTCGCGCCGAGCAAGGCACCGGTGCCCTTGATCACGCCCGTGGCGTTGTTGTTGATGTTGAGGGTGCTGCCGGTGCCGGTGTTGCCGATCAGCACGGCAGTGGATTGGATGCTCAGCAACCCCAGCAAGGTCGGGTCGATGGTGCCGGAGTTGTTCAGGGTGTTGTTGTTGCCCGCCAGCGACAGCGAGGTACCGCCAACCCCCAGCAGCGTGCCCAGGCCGGCGCCCGGGTTGACGTTGACCGTAAGGCCACTGCCGCCGTTGCTATAGCTCGGCGCCAGTGGGTTGGCCGCGCCGTTGCAGGTGATGATGGACCCTGCCGCACTACAGACGGCCAGCGCCTGTTCACTGTTGAGGGAAACGGCCATGCCCCCGACAACCAGGCTGACGGCCAGGGACAATTGCGAGAGACGGGCAGGCAAACGGGCGGCAACACTTCTGTCCACGGAGAGCTCCTTCGTGGATCAGGTCATTCAGTCCTTGAATACGTGTATCGCGGTGCTGCAGCAGCGCGACGCACGCCGGCCGAAACGCCTGACCCTGGCTACAAGTTCCTTTGTGGAAATGTGTAGCCGCTCAAGCACGGACAGCACGCCGCTCGGGGCGGTCAAATGGTGTTAATACTATTTCGAGGCGGTACGAACTACGCGGGCTGCAGCGCAGTCGGGATTGGATCCATCCGACAAGCGGTCATGGCCAGTCGCCAGAGTGTGACCGCTTCGCCGTTTCGCTTGCGCCTCAGGCAACCTCGGCGCCGTCGTCCGGCCAATGCGGCTCGTTGGCGCCAGGCGGCGTCAGGGGGGGCAGGCCGTAGGCCGCACGGGCGTCGTCGCAGCTAGGGTTGTGCACACCGTTTTCCCACGACGCATCGAATTCCCGACAGGGGCTCGAGCGGTTCTCGTAGATGCCGCAGGCGACCTGCTTACCGATCTCGCCACCCAGGCTGGTGCAGCGGCAGGGCTTGGCGTCGGTGCCGATCATGGCGACGCGGGTCGGATTGATCTGTACCACCAGGTCGTCCGGCACCAGGCCGCCGGCCGACTGGCATTCACCCCAGAAGAAAGACACACGAAAGTAGCCGCAGCAGGCGCCGCAGGTCAGGCAAGGGTTCTGTTCGGACATGATGACCAGGGAGGGAGGTTGTTGTTATCGGGGCGAGCGCCCGCGGCGCTATTTTTAATCCAGGCGCGACTGGCTGAGAAGGGGGGAAATGAAAAAAAGATCGCCGCTGATCGGCGTAAAAGCATCGCGGGGCAAGCCCGCTCCCACGCCATCACCAGACGGCGTGGGAGCGGGCTTGCCCCGCGATCAGGTCGGACCTGCTTACTTGCTGGTCAAACCATCGGCCCGGAACATCTGGCGAATGCCGCGGATGGCCTGGCGAATGCGGTCCTGGTTCTCGATCAGGGCGAAGCGCACATGGTCATCGCCGTAGTCACCGAAACCCACGCCCGGCGACACGCAGACCTTGGCTTCGGCCAGCAGCTTCTTGGAAAACTCCAGCGAACCGAGGTGTGCGTACTGCTCGGGGATCTTGGCCCAGACGTACATCGACGCTTTGGGGTTCTCGACCATCCAGCCCATCTCGTGCAGGCCCTTGACCAGCAGGTTGCGGCGCTGGCGGTACTGCTCGGCGATGTCGCGCACGCACTGCTGGTCGCCTTCCAGTGCGGCGATGGCCGCCACCTGCAAGGGGGTGAAGGTGCCGTAGTCGTGGTAGCTCTTGATGCGTGCCAGGGCGCTGACCAGCTCCGGGTTGCCGACCATGAAGCCGATCCGCCAGCCGGCCATGTTGTAGCTCTTGGACAGGGTGAAGAATTCCACCGCGATGTCCTTGGCCCCCGGCACCTGCATGATCGACGGCGCCTTCCAGCCGTCGTAGACGATATCGGCGTAGGCCAGGTCGTGCACCACCAGCACGTCGTACTGCTTGGCCAGGGCCACCACGCGCTCGAAGAAGTCCAGCTCGACGCACTGGGCAGTGGGGTTGGACGGGAAGCCGAGGATCATCATCTTCGGCTTGGGGATCGACTCGCGGATCGCCCGCTCCAGCTCGTTGAAGAAGTCCACGCCCGGCACCAGCGGCACCGAACGCACCTGGGCGCCGGCGATCACCGCGCCGTAGATGTGGATCGGGTAGCTGGGGTTGGGCACCAGCACGGTGTCGCCCTGGTCGAGGGTGGCGAGCATCAGGTGCGCCAGGCCCTCTTTCGAGCCGATGGTGACGATGGCTTCGCTTTCCGGGTCGATCTCGACCTCGTAGCGGTCCTTGTACCAGTTGGAGATGGCCCGGCGCAGGCGCGGGATGCCGCGCGAGGTGGAATAGCCATGGGTGTCTTCACGCTGTGCGACCTGCACCAGCTTCTCGACGATGTGCGGCGGGGTGGCACCATCGGGGTTGCCCATGCTCAGGTCGATGATGTCCTCGCCACGGCGGCGGGCAGCCATCTTGAGCTCGGCAGTGATGTTGAAGACGTAGGGGGGCAGACGATCGATGCGCGCGAAACGGCGCGGCGAACCTGGATTGGCCATGGTTTCCTCTGGAGACGTAAGCGCCCGGAACCGTCCGAGCGACGTTGGCCGCTGCGGCGGCCGAATCAGAAGATAATCCCGCCAAGTAAAATTCGCAAAGGATAATTTTCTGTTTTTATAAAAATTTTCAGGCGCAAAATTTGAAAAAACAGAAAATTCAAAATCGACGATTTCCCTGTGGGAGCGGGTTTACCCGCGAATGCGTCGGTGGATCCACCCTCGAATTCGCGGCCCACTCCCACAGTCAGTTCAATGAATCAATAAACCTGCACCCGCCACAACTCGCGCGAAGCCGAGGCCGCGCTCATGGGCAGGCGCCCATGCAGGGTCTGGTAGTTGTCGATCAGCACCAGGTCGCCCGCCGCCCACTCATGGGCGATCAGGCACTGAGGGTCGTAGACCAGCCCATCGAGCTGTTCGATCAACCCGCGCTGGTACGCCTCATCGCCCCCCTGCACTTGCTGCTCCAAGGTCTGCAGCGACGACTCGCAACCTTCCTGGTAACGCAGCACCGGCTCGCCCGTGCGGGGGTCGCGGTCCACCAGTGGATAGGTACGTGGCGAGCCGCCGAAATAAGTCATGCGCGTGTAGTAGGTGATGTCGACGCCCTGCCACTGCCGGGCCACCTTGAGCCCGACCTGGCGCAGGGCGTTGCGGCTGTCGACGATGGTGGTCTGCCCTTCCCCGGGCTGCGGCGGGGTCTTGCAGTAGAGCATGAAGGTATGGGCGCAGAACTTGGGATCGCGCTGCACCAGCGGGTCGCTGTCGGGCAGCAGGTTGAGGTCCCAGTGCAGCGGCGTCTTCTCCAGCGAATGCACCACGCCCTGGGGCCGGTCGGCCGGCTTGACCACGTGCACCTCGCCGAAGGCCCAGCGGTAGATGGTGCCGAAGCGCGCGCAGTCGGCGGCGAAGTCGGACTGCTCGGCGTACTCGCAACCTCGCAGGCAGACGAAGCCGAAACTGCGCACCAGCGCCTGCAAGGTCTCGGTGCTGAGCTGTTGCGGGCCCTGCCCCGAGGGTGCGCTGACCACCAGGCCGAACAGCGGTAGCTTCTGCAGCTCGAAGCGATAGCCCTCCAGCGCCTCGCCGCAGGTTTCATGCAGCAGCCACGGCCGTCCTTGCCAGGTCACCTGCACGTGCCGGGCGCTATCGATCTCGGCATGGCCGCGCAGTGCCTGGCCGCCGTCGAGCTGGCGCACCGGTACCGCGTGCCAGGGGCTGACGACCTGGCCCAAGCCCTCGGCCAGGGCCAGGGTGAACTTGGGGCCGGCATTGTCGTACTGATGCACCGACAGGCGAATGTGTTCGGGGAAGAAGCGATCGACCGCCGCGTTGAGCGCTTGGCCGCGCAGCATCATCTGGAAGGCCTTGTGGGAGATCTGGTGCAGGTGCTCGTCGCGGTCCTGCCCGGGCTCGCCGCACAGGCGCAGGTCGTTGTACAGATGGCTGCACAGCTTGTCGTGGCTGCGGGCCAGGGTGTCGTCGTGCTGGCATTGCTCGATCAGGGCCTCGACGTGCTTCCACGGCAGGCGCGCCTGCTTGACCAGGGTCGCGCGCAGCGCCTCGGGGCTGCTGGCCTGGGGGAACAGATCTTCCATGCTCACCCAGCGGATGCAATGGGTGACGCACAGGCTGCGCAGCGCCTGGTTGTAGGCGCGGCGTACCTCGTCGGGCACACCGACGATGTCGTTGAAGGTGGTGCCATCGCTGAGGATAGCGATCTCGCAGCCTGGCGCGTGCAGCGCGGCGATCTCCTGGCCGAGGCGGTCGAGGCGCTCGATGGCCATCACCTCGCCGTAGTCCGGCAACACGCCGAAGGTCTTGTCGCGGTCGTTCGGCGACTTGCAGGGAAAGCCCGGCAGCACCATGCGCACCGGCTCGCCGCGTGCGAAGCAACGGGCCAGGCCCTGGGCCAGGCGAGCTTTGCCGGTGTCGGCGAAACGGTCGCCCTCGGCCTTGAGCAGATAGCCGTCCAGCACCTGGCTGACGGCTGCGATCCAGCTGTCTTGGTCATGCATGTCTTGTCGTCCTTTGGTGGTGTTACAACGAACCGGCCCGTTCCATGGGTTGGCTCAAGAGGGAGACAGCCGCCGGGCACAAGGCCGCGAGCAGCTGATCAGGGGCCTGGCAGTACGCCTGCGGGCGGTGGGCTCGCAATGTCTCGGGCTCGCCATAACCCCAGCCGGCAGCGACTACCGGCATTCCGGCGGCATGCGCCGTCAGCAGGTCGATAGTCGTGTCACCGACGAACAGGCAGTCGCCAGGGGCGACGCCAAGCCGCTCGGCCGCCTGCAACGCGGCGTCCGGAGCCGGTTTCAACGGCTGACCGGGCTGATGCCCGATGACTGCGTCGAAGGCCGTGGCCGGCAACAGCAGCTCCAGCACTTGCCGGGCCAGGGTGTGAGACTTGTTGGTGACCACGGCCATGGGCAGGCCGCGCGCCGCAAGCGATTCGAGCAACTGCTCGATGCCGGCATAGGGGCGGGAGAACTGCACCAGGTGCTGACGGTAACAGGCGCTGTAGTCCGCCAGCAGGCGCCCGGCGTCCGGCGTACCCTGTTCCAGCGCCACCTGTTCGATCATCGCCGCCACGCCTCCGCCGACCAGGGCGCGCAGCCGTGTCTCGGGCAGCGCGGCCAACTGGTGCTGCGCCAATACGTGATTCAGGCACCAGGCAATATCCGGCAGGGTGTCCACCAGGGTGCCGTCCAGGTCGAACAGCACCGCTTGCGCTTCGCTCAGCCGCATCATCAGTGCACGCTCGCGTAATGGCAGGGGCGACCGCGACGGAACACCAGGCGGCTGTAGCGTTCATCGACGTTGCTGCGCCGCTCGAGGGTGACCACGCCGCGGCGCTTGATGGCCACCGAGTGCCAGGGGGTGCGCCACAGGTCGCTGGTGGGCACCAGGCGGATACCGATCTTGCTCGACACCGCCAGCTGCGGGTGGATCGACAGACGCAGGCAGTGCGGGTAGCGCTCCTGCAGCAATGCGCTCCAGGCTTCGCTGCGCTGGATCACCCGCTGGGAGGCCGGCTTGGCTACCTTTTTCACCGCGTTCATGCTCATGCCGGCGAAGTCCGCCAGGCCCGAGTAGTCCTCCGCGAGGAAGCGGTGGATCCCGCAGTACATCAACATCATGTGGTCCTCGGACTCGAAGCGTTGCTGCAACGCGCGCAGCGACTGGCCGTGCTCGATCATCAGTTCTTCGCGCATGGAGTCCAGGCAGCCAAGGTGCGGGTAGGCGTCTTTCAGGTCGAACAGGGTGAAGCTGCCCGGATAGTGCTGCTCGGCGTAACGCTGGATGTCGTCGGTGTAGGCCTGGACGTGGGCGTCGGGCACCCGCACCAGGTCGGAAAACACGTAGCCGTCGGAGCAGATGTGGATTACCGCGCCCGGCGCGTGCAGCGCGCGGATCTCTTCGCAGAGCCGGTGCAGTTCGTCGATGGCGTGGTGCTCGGCCAGGTCCGGCAGCGGGCCGAGGGTCTTCTGGCGATTGGGTGACTTGCCTGGAAAAGCCGGCAATACCATCTCGATCGGCAGGCCCTGCTCGAGAGCGGCCAGGACCTTGGGCAGATGTGGCGCGAGTGCGGCTTCGTCCAGCGCAGGGTCTTGCCCGGGCGCCAGGCTGCGGCGGCTGAACAGGCATTGCAAGATAGCGAGCGCGGTGTCCAGGTGGGCAACGGGGTGACGCTGGCGCAGCAATACGCCACACGCCGAAAGCGAAAAGCTCGGTTCGGTCATGGAACATTCCTTTGTCTGATAGGAAACGCGGTAACTTTACCGCCGGGTCATCCTGACCCGCGGCGGATAAAGTCCGGCAAAGTGGGTAACGATGTCAACTCTGTCCCGATGAATTTTTTCCAGGCAAAAAAAACGCCCCGGCAAGCCGGGGCGTTTTTCTGAATCAGTCATCGGTCAGCGTGCGTAGGTCATCAGCACATCGGCTGCGGTCTGGCTGTCCACACCCATCATCACGCTCAGGGCGGTGACGGTGAGGATGGAGAAGCCGAAGACCTTGCGCGCCCACTTGCTGTCGTCCTCGGCCTTGTAGCCGCCCCAGGCCATGTACAGCCAGTACAGGCCCATGGCGGCTGCCACGGCGAGGTAACCCAGGCCGGCGTAGCCGCCCAGGGTCAGCATCAGGGTGGCGAGCACGAAGGCCAGCACGTACAGCACGATCTGCTTCTTCGCCGCGAGGATACCGCGCGCCACCGGCAAAACCGGAATGTTGGCGGCGCTGTAGTCCTTGAAGCGGAAGATGGCGATGGCGAAGCTGTGCGGCATCTGCCACAGGCTGAACATCACCAGCAGGGTCACTGCAGCCAGGTCGAAGCTGTTGCTCACGGCGCAGTAGCCGATCACCGGAGGCATGGCACCGGACAGGCTGCCGACCAGGGTACCGTGCACCGATTTGCGCTTCAGCCAGAGGCTGTAGAAACCGACGTAGACCACGAAGCCAACCAGGGCGCAGAACGCCGACAGCGGGTTGGCCTGCACATACAACAGGCTGAAACCGGCCACCCCGAGCAGGGTGGCGTAGATCAGCGCGAGGGTCAGCGACATGCCGCCCTGCACCATGACGCGGTTCTTGGTGCGCTCCATCTTGTGGTCGATGTCGCGGTCGATGCAGTTGTTGAACACGCATCCGGACGCGACCACCAGCGAGGTACCGATCACCACTGCCAGGAACAGGGCGAAGTCCACTTGGCCCTTCGCGGCAAGGAAGAACCCGCCTGCCACGGAAAGCACGTTACCGAAAATGATCCCCGGTTTGGTGATTTGGATAAAGTGCTTCACGGACATGCAGTCTTACCTCACTTGGCCATCATTTCGAAGTGGATGCTGAACATGATCCACAGCGACAGGCCGACCAACAGTGCAATAACCAGAACGGTGAACAGGAACGTCGACACGTTGGAGCGCTGCTCTTTCGAGCGGTCCATGTGCAGGAAGTACACGAGGTGCACTACCACCTGGATGACGGCCATGGCCACCACGATCAGGACGGTCAGGTTCTTCGGCAGGCTCGGGTACATCACCAGGCCGAACGGGATCGCGGTCAGGATGATCGACAGTACGAAGCCGATCATGTAGGACTTCACGCTGCCGTGATTACCTTCGTGATGAGTGTCGTGTGCGTTAGCCATTACAGAACCCCCAGCAGGTAGACGACGGTGAATACGCAGATCCAGACCACGTCGAGGAAGTGCCAGAACAGGCTCAGGCAGCTCATGCGGGTCTTGGCGGTCGGCGTGATGCCGTGCTTGTTGATCTGGTACATCATGATCGCCATCCAGATCAGACCGGCGGTCACGTGCAGACCGTGGGTACCGACCAGCGCGAAGAACGCCGACAGGAAGCCGCTGCGCTGCGGGCCGTAGCCCTCAGCGATCAGGTGATGGAACTCGTAGATTTCCATCGCGATGAAGCCAGCACCGAACAGGAAGGTCACAGCCAACCAGCCCAGTACACCTGCTTTCTTGCCGTCGAACATCTTCAGCATGGCGAAGCCGAAGGTGATCGAGGACAGCAGCAGGAACGCGGTTTCAACCAGCACGAAGTCGAGCTGGAAGATGTCGTGACCCGACGGGCCGCCGGCGAAACCGCCGGACAGCACCGCGTAGGTGGCGAAGAGCGACGCAAACAGGATGCAGTCGGTCATCAGGTACAGCCAGAAACCGAGGACGGTCATCTGGCCCGAGTCGTGGTGGTGCTCGTCGTGCCCATGGTCGTGACCATGAGCAGCACCGTGGATTACTTGACTGGACATTGATTACACCCGTTCAAACGATTCGACACGTGCGCCGCCGGCAGGCAGTACACCAGCCTTGGCCAGCGCCTTCATGCGCTCGCCTTCGATGCGCGCCACTTCTTCGGCCGGAACCATGTAGCCCTGGTCGTCACGTGCAGCGTGGCGAACGAAGACCGCGATGGTCGCAACCAGGCTCGCGCCCACCAGCCACCAGATGTGCCAGATGAAGGCGAAGCCGAACACGGTCAGGAACAGACCCATGAACAGACCGGTGGAAGTGTTGCTCGGCATGTGGATCGCTTCGTACTTGGCCGGAACCTTGTACGCAACGCCGGCTTCCTTGGCTTCGTGCCAGGCGTCCAGGCCAACTTTCTCAGGCATGTGAGCGAAGTTGTAGAACGGAGGTGGCGACGAAGTGGACCACTCGATGGTACGGCCGCCCCATGGGTCGCCAGTGACGTCCATGTTGTCTTTGCGGTCGCGAACCGACACGAAGATCTGGATCAGCTGGCAAGCGATACCGAACAGGATCAGCACGGCGCCGACAACGGCTACGTACAGGTAGGGTTCCCACAGTGGGTTGTCGGAGTGGTTCAGACGACGGGTCATGCCCATGAAGCCCAGGGCGTACAGCGGCATGAACGCAACGTAGAAGCCCGACAGCCAGAACCAGAAGGCAGCTTTGCCCCACTTCTCGTTCAGGGTGAAACCGAAGGCTTTCGGGAACCAGAAGGCGAAACCGGCGATGTAGCCGAATACCGCGCCACCGATGATCACGTTGTGGAAGTGAGCGATAACGAACAGGCTGTTGTGCAGAACGAAGTCAGCACCTGGAACGGCCAGCAGTACGCCGGTCATGCCACCGATGGAGAAGGTGACCATGAAGCCCAGGGTCCAGAGCATCGGTGCGGTGAAGCGCACACGGCCTTGGTACATGGTGAACAGCCAGTTGAACAGCTTCACACCGGTCGGAATGGAGATCAGCATCGTCGCCAGGCCGAAGAAGGTGTTGACGCTGGCGCCGGCACCCATGGTGAAGAAGTGGTGCAGCCAGACCGCAAAGCCGAGGATGGCGATGGCGCCCGATGCGTAGATCATCGAGTGGTGGCCGAACAGGCGTTTGCCAGAGAACGTCGAAGTCACTTCCGAGAACACGCCGAAGGCCGGCAGGATCAGGATGTAAACCTCAGGGTGACCCCAGGCCCAGAACAGGTTGACGTACATCATCGGGTTCCCACCAAGCTCGTTGGTGAAAATGTGGAAGTCCAGATAACGGTCAACGGTCAGCAGGGCGAGTGCAGCGGTCAGGATCGGGAACGAAGCGACGATCAGCACGTTGGCCCAGGTGCAGGTCCAGGTGAAGATCGGCATGTCCATCAGCTTCATGCCAGGTGCGCGCATCTTCATCACGGTGACGAGGAAGTTCACGCCGGTAAGCGTCGTACCCAAGCCTGAGAGCTGTAGCGCCCAGATGTAGTAGTCGACACCCACCCCAGGGCTGTACTGAATGCCCGCGAGCGGCGGATAGGCAACCCAGCCGGTCTTGGCGAATTCACCAACGCCCAGCGAGATGTTGACCAGCAGCACGCCTGCCAGCAGCAGGTAGAAGCTCAGGGAGTTCAGGAACGGGAAGGCAACGTCACGTGCACCGATCTGCAGAGGAACCGCCAGGTTCATCAGGCCGGTGAAGAACGGCATCGCCATGAAGATGATCATGATCACACCGTGGGCGGTGAAGATCTGGTCATAGTGTTCAGGCGGCAGGTAGCCTTCGGAGCCACCGGTAGCGGCAGCCAGCTGGGTACGCATCATGATGGCGTCGGCGAAGCCGCGCAGCAGCATGACCATAGCGACGATGATGTACATCACGCCGATTTTCTTGTGGTCGACCGTGGTCAGCCACTCGGTCCACAAGTAGGTCCACTTGCGGAAATAGGTGATGGCACCAACGACAGCGATACCACCGAGCGCGATCATGGCAAGCGTCACCATGACTATCGGCTCGTGATACGGTATCGCCTCCAGAGTTAATTTACCGAACATCTCTTACTCCTCTGCACCGGCAGCTGGTTGCATACTCGATTCCACACCCTTGGTAGTGGCCAGATCTTTGCTGCCTGCTTCTTCGTGGACCGGCTTGCCGCGGTTCATGCCTTCGTACTTGTCGACGATGCGCTGGAACTGGTCAGCCGGTGCCTCGCTGTACAGCGCGACCGGGTTGTTTTCGCTTGGTTTGGCCAGGGCTTCGTATTCGGCCTTGTCCAGCTTCTTCGGCGAGGCCTTCACTTCAGCGACCCATGCATCGAAGTCAGCTTGCGAAGTGGCGGTTGCCTTGAATTTCATACCGGTGAAACCGGCGCCGCTGTAGTTGGCGCTGATACCGTCAAACACACCGTTCTCGTTGGCGATCAGGTGCAGTTTGGTGGTCATGCCAGCCATGGCGTAGATCTGGCCGCCCAGGCCCGGGATGAAGAACGAGTTCATCACGGCGTCCGAGGTGACGCGGAAGTTGACCGGGGTGTTGGCCGGGAAGACGATCTTGTTGACCGTGGCAATGCCTTGTTCCGGGTAGATGAACAGCCATTTCCAGTCCAGCGCGACCACGTCGATCTGCACCGGCTTCACATCGGAATCCAGTGGACGGTACGGGTCCAGCTTGTGGGTGGAGTGGTAGGTGACATAACCCAGGGCGATGATGATCAGGATCGGGATGATCCACACCGCGGCCTCGATCTTGGTCGAGTGCGACCAGTCAGGGGTGTAGGTGGCGGACTTGTTGGAAGCACGGTACTTCCAGGCGAACGCCAGGGTCATGATGATCACGGGAATTACCACCAGCAGCATCAGGCCGGTGGCGATCAGGATCAGGTTCTTCTGCTCAATGCCTACCTGGCCCTTCGGGTCGAGCAGGGTCCAGTTGCACCCACTGAGTAAAAGCATGCCTAAAAAGGGCAATATGCCAAACAGTCTGGGGTAACGCTTTTTACTCATCTCACGACCTCTAGATCAGCTTGCTTCAATGCAATTGTGTTTTGGTAGCCAACACTTCGTCCTGCCAAGCGTTAGCATTTCGAGCCCGAATTCGCCCCTGCCTGGGGTCCGACTGCTGGACCTGGGCGCGAGCGGCTATACGGTGCTTTATGGTTTCGTAGGCAAACGGCCTGTACTTCAGACCAAGTCCATTTGGTGCGGGAAAACGCGGAGGGGTGTCCGCCCGGATCGCCGTTGGGCGAAACTTGTCGAAGTCAGCAATAAGAAAGCGCTGCGGCTTCCTTCAATCCTGCGACTCGCAAGCAGTGCCGAACGGAAATTGGGGGCGATTGTAGATAGGTCGCCCCCCATTGACTATGACTTATTGAGCAACAGTCTTTTACAGAACCCGTAACAATAGCACCCCAAAAATCAACTTCGCGACAGTTTGTCGCACCCCGCGCAGTAGCCCTGAAACCCTTGTAGCGCAAGGCTTGGGGCTTGATCCAGAGCAACCCTGGGAGCTGATTTGCTACTTATCTCGCCGCGCAATAGACCTGGGTCAAACAAGGACTTTGGTCTAACGAACGGTGCGTTCGTGGCGACGGTTACGGTAGATCCCCAGCGGCACCAGGATGGCCGTCAGCACGAACGCCAACAGGGCCCACTGGGCAAGCGACAGACCGAGGATCGGTGGGTACGGCGTGGAGCAGAAGCCGTCGACCTGGAAGGCCAGCGGCCAGAGCTTGGCCAGCGGCAGGTCATCGACGATCGGCTGCAAGGTGTCGATACCACAGCTGACCATCGGGTTGGCGAGTATATACACATGGTTGCCGGCTGCAACGATGCCACCGATGGCACTGAGCACCACCAGAGCCTCGAACAGGGTCAGGCTTTTACGCCCGGGCATGGCCGCGGCGATGAAGGCGAAGATCGCGATGAACAGCAAGGCATAGCGTTGCAGGATACACAGCGGGCAAGGCGCTTCGCCCAGCACCACCTGCATGTACAGGGCACCGCCGATCAGCGCCAGGCAGATCAGGCCGAGGAGCACCAGAAAGCGCCGTTCGCGGTTCAGGCGCGATGAGAGTTCGTTCATTGCCGATTCCTTCGATGGAGAGTGGCAGCGCTGGCTGCCCGAGGGGCGCCAAGTCTACACGCTGGAGTGGACCTGTGACTGCGTCGAGGCACGGTGAGCGCGGCTATCCATTGATGACCTAGGACCGAGCGGGTCGGTTTCGGTTCACTGCTGCGCGTAAAAAACACGGCAGCCCGAGCGCCGGACAGGGACAAGCCCCTCGACACTCGGTAGTGAAGGATACAGTGATTAAAGGAGGATTAAAGATGAACGCGGGTGTAACCGCGTTCATCACTTCTTTATATAGAAGAGAGGCTGGGCCCAATCGCTGCGGTTCGGCGCTCGGCCTGTTCGGCCTTGCACGCTGAATGCAGACGTCCGTTTCGTTCTCGATTACCCACGGGCGGGAGCATGGCGTGCAAGACAGGCCAGGCGGAACGCCGAACCGCAGCGATTGGGATGAAATCCATCGCGGGGCAAGTCGCACCGGCGCACCGCCGCTCCCACGCCAGCACCCCTGGATTCAATGTGGGAGCGGCGGTACGTGGGAGCGGGCTTGCCCCGCGATGACATCAGTGCATCACTCCAGCGCCGCCGCCGGCCCGAAGAACTCATAACGGCTCTGCCCTTCCGGCACGCCAATCGCCTTGAGCTGACGCTTGATCGCCGCCATGAAACCCTTCGGCCCCAGGAAGTAGGCATCGATGTCACGCTCACCCGGCAGCCACTCGGCCAGCAGCGCCTGGTCCAGCAGGCCCACGGCATCAGCCGCCTGGCTGCTATCTTCCTCGGCGTAGCAATAGAAGCGCTTGAGCTGCGGATGACGCGCCGCCAGGCCGTCGATCCAGTCGCGGAACGCATGCACAGCACCATTGCGCGCGCAGTGGATGAAATGCACCGGGCGCTGGGTTTTCAACGCAGCTTCAAGCATGGCCAAGGTCGGGGTGATGCCCACGCCGCCGCTGATCAGCACCAGCGGCTTGTCACTGGCCGCCAGGGTGAAGTCGCCGGACGGCGGGAACAGCTGCAGGGTGTCGCCCACCATCAGCCCGTCATGCAGGTAGTTGGACACCTTGCCGCCCGCTTCGCGCTTGACGCTGATGCGGTACTGCTCGCCGTCGCACAGGGCCGACAGCGAATAGTTGCGGCGCTGCTCGGCGCCATCGATGAACAGCTGCAGGCCGATGTACTGGCCCGGCTCGGCCTTGAGCACCGGCTTGCCATCCACCGGGGCGAAGTAGAACGAGACGATCTCACTGCTTTCCTGCACGCGGCGCACCAGGCGGAACTCGCGGGCACCGCGCCAGCCGCCGGCGGCTTCTTCCTTCTGCTTGTACAGGCTCTCTTCGGCGCCGATCAGGATGTCGGCCAGCTGGCCGTAGGCGGCGCCCCAGGCGGCGATCACTTCAGGGGTGGCGATGTCCTTGCCCAGCACTTCCTCGATGGCGCGCAACAGGCAGCTGCCGACGATCGGATAGTGCTCGGGGAGGATCTGCAGGGCCACATGCTTGTTGATGATCTGGCCGACCAGGCCACCGAGCTGTTCAAGCTTGTCGATGTGGCGGGCGTACATCAGCACGCCGTTGGCCAGGGCACGGGGCTGGTCGCCGCTGGCCTGGTGGGCCTGGTTGAACAGTGGGCGCACCTCGGGGAACTCGCTGAGCATCATCTTGTAGAAGTGGGTGGTCAGCGCTTCGCCGCCGCTTTCCAGCAGAGGAACAGTGGCCTTGATGATTGCACGTTGTTCGGCATTGAGCATTGCTGCAACTCCTGAGCCTTTGGCTTCGAATGGTTGCCTTTGACTTATCAGCAATCGTGCCAACTTTAAAAGCCAATAAAATCAGGCTCTTGAGCATATGAGTGTCAAAACGACACACTCAAGCGTATAGTCATTTCGACCAAATGGAGTCCATATGACTGCAAAGCCCCTGCTCACCGCCCTGCTGCCCCTGGTCAGCGACCTGTCCTGCGACCTGCCCGACCAGGAGCGCTATCGCCGCCTGCTGCAGGCCATGCGCGGCCTGTTGCCGTGCGACGCCGCGGCGCTGCTGCGCCTGGATGGCGAATGGCTGGTGCCGCTGGCGGTTGATGGCTTGTCGCCCGATACCCTCGGCCGACGCTTCCGAGTCGACGAGCACCCGCGCTTCCAGATCCTGCTCAGCCGCCCCGAACCCACCCGCTTCGCCAGCGACAGCCCACTGCCCGACCCTTACGACGGCCTGGTCAACGCCGAGCATGTCGACCTGGAAGTACACGACTGCATGGGCTGCCCGTTGATGGTCGACGAACAGCCCTGGGGCCTGCTGACCCTGGATGCCCTCACCCCCGGCCAGTTCCAGAGCCTGGAGCTGGAGGCGCTGCAGGCGTTCGCCAGCCTGGCTGCCGCCACCGTCACCGTGGCCGAGCGCATCGAGCACCTGGCCCTGCGCGCCGAGGATGAACACCAGCGCGCCGAGGTGTACCGCCAGGCCAGCGGCCAGGACAAGGAACTGATCGGCCAGAGCAAGGCGCACAAGCGCCTGGTCGAAGAGATCCGCCTGGTTGGCGGCAGCGACCTGACCGTGCTGATCACCGGCGAAACCGGTGTCGGCAAGGAGCTGGTGGCCCAGGCCCTGCACCGCGCCAGCAAGCGCGCCGACAAGCCGCTGATCAGCCTCAATTGCGCCGCCCTGCCCGACACCCTGGTGGAAAGCGAACTGTTCGGCCACGTGCGCGGTGCCTTCACCGGCGCCCACGGCGAGCGGCGCGGCAAATTCGAACTGGCCAACGGCGGCACGCTGTTCCTCGACGAGGTCGGCGAACTGCCCTTGGCGGTGCAGGCCAAGCTGCTGCGGGTGCTGCAGAGCGGCCAACTGCAACGGCTGGGCTCGGACCGCGATCACCAGGTGGACGTGCGCCTGATCGCCGCCACCAACCGCGACCTCGCCGAAGAGGTACGCAACGGCCGCTACCGCGCCGACTTCTATCACCGCCTCAGCGTGTATCCGTTGCAGGTGCCACCGCTGCGCGAGCGCGGCCGCGACGTGCTGATGCTGGCCGGCTACTTCCTGGAACAGAATCGCTCGCGCCTGGGCCTGGGCAGCCTGCGCCTGTCCGCCGAGGCCCAGGCGGCGCTGCTGGCCTACGACTGGCCGGGCAACGTGCGTGAGCTGGAGCACTTGATCGGGCGCTCGGCGCTCAAGGCACTGGGGCAGCATGGGCAACGGCCGAAGATTCTTACCTTGGAGGCGGCGGACCTTGATCTGCGTGCTGTCCAGCCAGAGGCTCAGCTTCCCACGCCTGTAGTACAGGCAGACGCACCGCTGCCGGAAGGCGGTTTGCGCGAGGCGCTGGATGACTATCAGCGGCAGATCGTCGAGGAGTGCCTGAAGCGCCATGGTGATAACTGGGCGGCGGCGGCGCGGGAGCTGGGCTTGGACCGGGCCAACCTGAGTCGCCTGGCCAAGCGATTGGGATTGCGCTGAATACGCTATCGCGGGGCAAGCCCGCTCCCACAGGTCGGTGCAGTCCGTGGGAGCGGGCTTGCCCCGCGATGGACCGCAAATAGCAAACTACGCTAAAGCCTGACGTCAAAAAGCCGATAACCCGGCATCCTCCCCTTTACCTGAACGAAGGTTGCCCATGGCCACGCAAAAAGCCCGCGCGGACTCGTTGTCCCTGCTGCTGTTCACCCTGCGCAGCGGCAAGCTGATGGCAATCAACCTGCTCAAGGTCAGCGAGATCATCACCTGCCCGCCGCTGACCAAGCTGCCGGAGGCCCACCCGCACGTCAAAGGCGTGGCCACCCTGCGCGGCAACTCGCTGTCGGTGATCGACCTGTCCCGCGCCATCGGCGAACGGCCGCTGGAAGACCCCGCCGGTGGCTGCCTGATCGTCACCGAGATCAGCCGCTCGCGCCAGGGCCTGCACGTGCAGGCGGTAAGCCGCATCGTCCACTGCCTGAGCACCGACATCAAGCCGCCGCCGTTCGGTTCGGGCAACCGCTCGTTCATCACCGGCGTGACCCGGGTCGACAACACCCTGGTGCAGGTGCTGGACATCGAGAAGGTCATCCACGGCATCGCCCCGCCGCAGCACGAGCCGCACCCGGGCGAAGTCAGCGAAGAAGACGCAAGCCTGCTGGCGGCCGCCAACATCCTGGTGGTCGACGACAGCCAGGTGGCGCTGCAGCAATCGGTGCACACCCTGCGCAACCTCGGCATCGAATGCCACACCGCACGCAGCGCCAAGGATGCAATGAACGTACTGCTGGAGCTGCAAGGCACCGAGCGGGAGATCAACATCATCGTCTCGGACATCGAGATGTCCGAAATGGACGGCTTCGCCTTCACCCGCACCCTGCGCGAAACCCCGGACTTCCAGCATCTGTACATCCTGCTGCACACCTCGCTGGACAGCGCCATGAGCGGCAACAAGGCCAAGGAAGCCGGGGCCAACGCCATCCTCACCAAGTTCAGCTCGCCAGAGCTGACCGACTGCCTGGTGGTGGCGGCCCGCGCTGTGGTGTTCGCCGAGCGCTGATATATTCAGCGACAAACTCCCCGGCTTGCCGCCGGGGAGCGTTCGGGCATAATGCGCGCCCTTCGCAGCCAACGGCGGACCCGCACATGAAATACCTCAGTTCCCTGCTGATTGCATTCGCGCTGTTCAGCGGCGCGGCCCACGCGTCCAGCACCCAGGCCTGGAACGACCAGCGCCAGCACATGCTCAAGGCTTGCCTGAAGGCCAGCCAGTTCAAGCAAGCCCACGCCCTGGGCAAACCTGCCGAATTCGACGACCAGGTCGGCTACAGCGCCCTGTTGATCGAAGGCGTGTACCCGCAAAAGCACATGAACAACGCCACCGGCACCGAGCTGTGCCTGTACAACCGCCAGCGCCAGCAGGCGTTCGTCACCGAGTGGGCGGCCGGCAAGTGAGCGACAGCATCCGTTTCGGCTGTACCGGCTGCGGCAAGTGCTGCACCGGCCACCATGTGCCGCTGACCCTCGCCGAAGCGGGCCAGTGGGCGCGCGCCGGGGGCCAGGTGATCGTGCTGATCGAAGGCTTCATGGTCGATGGCCCGGGCATGCCACCGGAACAGCGCGAACACGTGCTGCGCCGTTCCCACCCGGTGCCATGCGGCACAGGCGAGCTGCACGTGTCGGTGACCTTCGCCGCGTTCAACCCGGGCCGTTGCCGCAACCTGGACGCCGACGACCTGTGCCGCATCTATGAAAGCCGCCCGCTGGTGTGCCGCATCTACCCAGCCGAAATCAACCCGCACCTGCCGCTGCGCCCCGAGAGCAAGGACTGCCCGGCCGAGGCCTGGGAACAGGGGCCGGAGCTGATCCATGGCGGATTGCTGCAGGATGCAGAACTGCGCGGGTTGATCGAGGCGTCGCGCCAGGCCGACCGTGAAGACATCGCCAGCAAGGTCGCTATCTGCCAGGCGTTGGGGATCACCACCAGTGCGCTCAAGGGCAACGGATTTACCGCCTGGCTACCGGACATGGGGGCATTGGCGGCGGCGTTGGACGCGGTGCCTGTGGAGACCCCTGCGCAATGGCAGGTGCATGTGGTGGATGGAGAGCTGGCTGGCAGCCTGCAGGGGCATGGGTTGCAGACTACCGCCGAGACGCCGGTGTATTACGCCTTTATCGGGTTCTGAGCCAACGGCCCTATCGCGGGGCAAGCCCGCTCCCACAGGTTCGTGGGAGCGGGCTTGCCCCGCGATGGTCTCCATCACTGGCACCTGCGCCAGAACTCATCCGCCAGCCGCCGCAAGTCCTGCGCCAGATCCGCCACATCGCTGGCGCTGCCATGGCTGCGCTGCCCCACCTGCACCGTCGCCTCGCTGGCCTGGCGGATGCTGATGATGTTGCGGTTGATGTTCTCGCTGACCTGGCTCTGCTGCTCCACCGCCGCGGCGATCTGCAAACTCATCTCGTTGATCTGGTTGACCCGCACGCTGATGCTGTCCAGCGCATCGCTGGCCAGTTGCGCCTGCTCGACGCTGTGCCCGGCATGGGCGCTGCTCTCGCGCATCACTTGCACGGCAGCGCGGGCGCCGTCCTGCAGGGCACTGATCATGTGCTGGATGTCATGGGTGGACTGCGCGGTGCGCTGCGCCAGGCCACGTACCTCGTCGGCCACTACGGCAAAGCCGCGCCCCTGATCGCCGGCCCGCGCCGCCTCGATGGCGGCGTTGAGCGCCAGCAGATTGGTCTGCTCGGCAATGCCGCGGATCACGTCGAGCACCCCGGAAATCTCGCTGCTGTGGCTTTCCAGTTGCTGGATCACCTCGCCGGCCTCGACCAGCGAACCGGCCAGGTCCTGGATCGCGCAGCGGTTACGGTCCACCAGCTGGTGCCCGGCCTGGGTCTCGCCCTCGGCCTGGTCGGCGGCCATCGAGGCCATCTGCGCGCTGCTGGCCACCTGGGCCACGCTCGCGCTCATCTGGTGGATGGCAGTGGCCACCTGGTCAGCCTCACTTTGCTGCTCAAGGCTATTGGCATGGCTGCTGTGCAGCGCCTCGACCAGCGAGCCGGAATGCCCGGCCAGACGCGACGAGGTGTCGCCGATGCGCCCGACCACGGCGCCCAGTTGCGCCTTGAGCATGCGCATGGCGAACTCGATCTGGCCCAAGCCATCGCGCCGGCCTGTGTATAAAAGCTGGCTCAGCGGGTTTTCGGCAATCGCCAGGGCCTGGCGGCGCAGGCGCTCATAGGGGCGCAGCAACAGCAGGATGGCCAGGCCGGCAAGGCCCGCCACGCCAAGTACTTCAACCAGTGACACCAGCAGTGGCGCCCCTGCCCACCATTGGCCCGCGCCTATCACCAGCGCCGCAACCCCCGCCACCGCCAGCGACAGGCGGGTTGCCAGGCCCGCCACTGGCAAGCGTTCGCGCCAGCTGCGCCGCCCTTCACGCAGGCGTGCATAACAGGCTTCGGCCGCCGCCACCTGTTCCCTGCCGGGCTTGGTGCGCACCGACTGATACTCCAGCGCCTGCCCGCCACTGCTGATGGGCGAGACGAACGCACTGACCCAGTAATGATCACCGTTCTTGCAGCGGTTCTTCACCAGGCCCATCCACGAACGTCCAGCCTTGAGCGCCTGCCACATCTGCGCGAAGGCCTGGGGCGGCATGTCCGGGTGGCGGACCAGGTGGTGGGGCTGGCCCAGCAGCTCGTCGCGGGTAAAGCCGCTGACCTGCATGAACACGTCATTGGCGTAGGTAATGCGGCTGTCCAAGTCGGTGGTGGACAGGATGTTGGCGTCGCCGGGGTAATCCACTTCGCGACCGGTAACAGGCAAATTGCACTTCATCGGAGGCTCTCGTTGTTGTTGGGGACAATCGGCAGGGCGCTCGAGATTAGTGGCAATTGGCAATCATTTTTTGATCTGGCTCAATCATTTGTAGGTCAGGGTGAAGCTCAACGAGGCGTTGGCGACCCCGGCCGTGGGGGCGGCGTCGCCCAGCTGGATGTAACGTGCGGATAACGGCAGTACAAGTTCGTAGTTGGGGACCTCGAAGAGCGGCACCTCCTCGGTAAGCCGCATAGGTTTTGGGCCGTATTCCTCCATCACCTGAACGCCAATCCCCGTGGCGTCGGACTCGCTATTGAGGCCAATGATGCCGTTCGCGGAATCCACCACAGGCGAGCCATTGCGCGGGTCCAGGCGCAGGTAGCCAATGGGATAGTTGCCAGGCACGGTTCCACCTACACACTTCATGAACGGCAGGTGGAACACCTTGGTGTCAGTGAAACTGCCTGGCCCGCTGAAATGCGAAACCTGCCAGGTGCCCATCGGTACCCGGACCTGCTTCGAGGGTTCGCCAGGCAAACCACACTGCGCCACATTCAGCGTTCCGCCGGAAAAGTCCACTTCCAGCACCTTGCCGCTACGGTTGCTGGTGAACTCGGCCAGGGTGTGCCCGGCAAGCGGTTGTGGTCCCATGCCTGGGTCGATGGGGCCGATCTTGATCAGGCGGTAGTGGTATTTCAGTGAGTTCACAAAAGGTACCCGGATCGCGCCTCCCACCTCCGCGGGGCTGACGATCTCGCGGTGCGGCACGCCCCAGCCAAAAAGCCCCTGGCCGGGAATGAACTGCCAGTGCTGGCCAGTGTGGGAGTCGCCGAAGCTGGCCAGCACGGCCAGGCCGACACCGGGAATATTCGTGTGCAACAACACCTCTCCTGGCTCCACCCACGGTGAACCCGTCTCTTGCCGCAAGGGGGTGGTGACCTCGAACACCGTCTGCTCGGGGCAGTCGATATTGACCGGCGAAAACACCACCGTTCTGTAGGTGTTGAGGGTTTCGCTCGAGTAGATGAGGCTGCCGATGGGCGCATCCCTGCCCACCACCAGGTTGCCAGGGTTGAACGAGATCCGCTGGAAGAATCCGGGGGGAAACTCACAGGCCAACGCCTGCAACGGCAGGCACAGGCCAGCCAACACTGCCAGTTTGCGCAAATACATACTGCTACGCCTCCGAGGCCAGAAACCGGTTGAAGCTCATTTGTAGGTCAGGGTGAATCCCACCGATGCATTGGCCACGCCCCCTACGGGAGCGCCCTTGCCGGTCTGGATGTAGCGGGCGGCCATGGGGATCTGGATGTCGCCGTTCTGCATTCGGACCATGGGCACGTCTTCGATCAACGGCATCGGTGTCAGGTCTGCCTTGAGCACCTGCACGCCCACACCGGTAGCGTCCGAGTCCTGGTTCAGGCCAAGGATGCCGCGCGGCGCGTCGAGCACACTGGAACCGTTGCGTGGGTCCAGGCGCAACACGGCGAAGTTCTCGTTGCCGGGCTCGGTTCCGGCCTGACAGGCCTGCACCGGGACGTTGAACGAACGGGCATCGGTGACGCTCCCCTCGCCGGTGAACTGGTCGGTGCGCCAGGTACCCATGGGCACGGTGACCTGGGTGGACGGTGCGCCGGGCAAGCCGCACAGGGCGGTATCGAGGGTGCCCGCCGAGAACACCAGCTCGACCACTTTGCCTGCCTTGTCGTTGGTGACCTCCGCCAAGGTATGGCCAGCCAGCGATTGTGGCCCCACCCCCATGTTCACAGGGCCGTACTTGATGATGCGGTAGTCATAGAACATGGGTCGGATTCCAGATCCCGCCGTTCCGCCTATCTGGACGGTCGAGGTGTGGGGTATGCCCCACCCGAAACGCCCTTGGCCAGGCATGTATGTCCAGTAAGGGCTAGAGGGACTGCCATAGCTGGCGCCCATCACAACGCCGATCCCCGGTATCCGCGTCTGCAGGATCACCTCGCCGGGGCCGACCAGACCAGAGCCATGGATCTGCGGCATGGGCGATGTGACCTCGAACCGATTTGTCCCATAGCACCACATCATGTCCACGCTTGTGTGCTCCCATTCAAAGCTCGGCTGCTGAGGGCGAATGATCGTGCCGACCGGGGCATCCCGGCCGACAAACAGGTGCCCCGGGTCTATGTTCACCCTGTAGAAGAAACCCGGTGGAAAATTGCAGCCCATCACTGACAGAGGCAACCACGAAAACAGCGCCAGCCCCCACTTCAATGTCCCACGCCAAATAGCACCACCCGATACATCACGCATTGCTCTGTCCAACAGACTGCTCCTCATCCACGACCTACGGCGTGATGCTCAAGCAACGCCACCTCTCCTTGGCGACAGACACTCTCAACCTGTCGATACCCTTGTGCAGGCGCCTCGCCAGCCAGTGCCAGCAGCGCCCGGCACTGTTGCGACGCACTGGCGCCCCAGCGCACGGTCAGCGCCTCTACTCCCCCTTCGAATGCCAGCAACGCCTGCCCGCCGGGCCCGACCACGCCGACCGTGCGCTGCGCGCCGTCCACCACCTGGGCGCCGAACGGCGGCAGCCCGCCGTCTTCCAGGCGCAGGTTCAACAACACCTTCTCCACCCGCTGCGCAGAAAACTCGGCCTTGACCACTGCCCCCCGGCGCGGCACCACGTTGGTGACGCCGTTCTCGATCTCTGTGCTGTGGTCCAGCCCACTGGTGTCCAGGCTCACACGGTTCTTGCGGTACGGCGTGAGGTAGGGGATCAAGGCGTAGCCGCTGCTGTCGGTACGGGTGCCCGGTGCATTGCCAAGGCCCACACCTGGGGTATCGGCCACATGCACGAGCCCCAGGGTTTCGCCCAGGGTCTGGCCCAGGGCGACGCCGCCACTGTGGGCGAGCAACGAGCCCGAAGCGCTGACATTGACTTGCTGGTAGCGTTCGCCGGCACTCACGCCAGCACCCAGCTGGGCGAAGGGTGCCAGGTAGTTGAGCGAGGCCGAGCCGCTGCCACCTGAACGCTCGGCATGGTTGGCGTCCAGGGCATAGTTGAGATGCCCGGAGCGTCCCCGGTAACCGGCGCGCTGGTCGTAACTGCCATCGCTGTTGCGGCTCAGCGCCAGGGTGCCGCTGCTGCCGCCACCCAACGGGATAGACACGTTGAAGCTGATCAAGCTGGACTGGCCGAACGAATCCACCAGGCTCTTGCTGGCGTACAGGCCATAGCTCACCCCACGGTGCACGGTGTTGACGCCCAACTGCAACTGGCGCTCGCGGCGCGAAGTGTTCCAGTAATCCTGCTGGCTCAGGTTGAGGTATAGCGAGGTGTTGCCGAAGTTCTGGTTGATGCTGGCCTGTACCCGGCTGCGCTTGGTCATGCGGTTGAAATCGTCGCCCTGGTGCTGCCACACCGCTTCGCTGAAGTCCCGATACCCTTCAGTCGAATAGCGGTAGCCGGCAAAACGCACCGAGGTGCCGGTAGCGAACGCCTTGCCATAGCGGATGCCGTAGCTGCGGCCCTGGTCGGTGCGCCCGTCGCGGCCTTCGGTGCGGGCCTGGGTCACGTCCAGCGAGATGGCGCCGAAGCGCCCCAGGTTCTTACCCAGGCCCAACTGCGTGGCGCGGTAGAAGTCATTGCCCAGCAGGCCGCCGGACAAGGTGTAGTCGTAGGGCAAGCCGTAGGCCAGCGTGGCCTGTGCAAGGCCTGGGCGGTTGCCATTTTCATCGGCGGCGTTGTACTCGCCAAAGGTCAGCCCATAGCGCCAGGTGTTCTCGCGCAGCAGGTTGCCGAGGGTGGCGTAGGGCTGGGTGAAGCGCCGCTCGCGCCCGTCCGCCTCGGTGATGATCACCTCGAGGTCGCCGCTGCCGCTGGAGGCGTTGAGGTCGTTGATCTCGAACGGTCCGGGCGGGACAAAGGTGGAGTACAGCGAATAGCCGTTATGGCGCACCTCGACCCGCGCACGGGTCTCGGCCACGCCACGGATCACCGGCGCGTAGCCCTGCATCGAATCGGGCAACATGCCGATGTCGCTGGCCACCTGCACCCCACGAAACGGCAGGCTATCGAACACATCTCCGGCAGTGAAGCTCTCACCGAGGGTGAAAGTGCCAAGGCTGCCGGGCAAGTCGGTCTGGGCATAGGTAGCCGAACGCTGCCACTGACGCTGGCCGTTCTGGTCCTGGTTGTAGCTGCCGTTGGAGCGCAGGCGCCAGCCGGCGAGGTTGAGGCCGCCATTGAGATACAGGCTGAACTGGTTGTGGTCGCCCTGCCCCGCCGTGTGCCCTTGCGAGCCGGTGAACTGGTAGTTGAGCAGCCCGGCGTTGATGCCCGCGTCCCATTCTTCCGGCGCCACGTACCCCGCGGCGTCGCGACGCAAGGCCACCTGTGGCACGCTGATGTCCAGCGCCAGATACGCGGGATCGAAGGTCACCATGGCGCCTTCGACCGCCTGTTGCAGATCGACGCAATCCAGCGTGTCCAGCTCGCGCTGGTCGATGAACGTGGCCAGCTTCACGCCCATGGCATCGAGCATCGCCGGGCTCAGGCAGGCGCGCACCTCGCCATTGCCGGCATCGTCGAAGCGCAGTTCGCGGCGGTCATGGAAGCTCTGGTTCAGGCGGATGGTCACCAGGTGCAGCCCCGGCGGTACCTGAGCGTTGTGGGCGATAGCCTCGAGGTCCAGGTTGGGGCCGGCCGAGCCGCCGCCAAAGGGCTGCATGAAGCTGCTGTCGAACACCGCCGCCTGGGCAACCGGCAGGCCGGCACCGAGCAAACAGGCGAGCAGCGTCGGGCCGCAGGCGCCAGGCCTGCGGCAGGGAGAATTGGGCATTACGGTTACTCGATCAGAGGGCAGGCGCCTGTCAGCGCATAGCGGCAAGGCTGACCCGTTCGGGCTTGGTGTAGCCGCCGTAGTCGTTGATCACCGAGAACTCGACGCTGTTCGGCGTCCAGCCAAGGCGCGGGGCGATGGCGTACTGGCGGCTGGAGAACGGCGCCACCATCACCGGCTTTTCGATTTCGCTGTCGCGCGAGCCGTCGGCCACCTTGATATGGATGAACGAGACATGGAACGGCGTCGGGTTGTGCACGTGCAGTTGTGGTACACCGGCCTCCTGACGGATGGCCCACTCCAGCCGTGGCAGGGCCTCGAGCAGGCTGCCCTGCAGCCCTTTGGGCCGGTAGAACAGCTTGATCCGCGTGCGCAGGGCGATCTTCAGGGTGTTGCCGTCGTCGTTGCTGGCGGCGGGAATTTCCTGGGCATTGAAGTAGAACACCGACTCGCGGTCGGTCGGCAGGTTGTGCGCGGTAGGCACGATACGCACCATCTGCTCCTTCATCGCATCCAGCCGGAACAGCGGCGGCGTGGCGATGAAAGGCGCGCTGATGGCGTGATCGTCTTCCTCGGTGTTGATCCAGGCCTGTACCGCGTAGGGTTTGTCGGTACCGTTGCCGGCGGTGATCGATGCATCGCGCTTGCTGGCATCAAAGATGATGCGCGTGCCGCTCAGGGTCACCCCTGCCTGTGCCGAGGGCAGCAGCGCCAGCAACAGTGCGCCCGCCAGCCACCCGTATGATTGAGTGCGGAACATCACGCCCCCTTGGTTTCAAGGTGAGTTTCAAGGTGAGCCACGCCCAGCAAAGGGCGCGGCTGCAGCCCGGTTTACTGGATGTTCACGGTGAACTGCGCCTTGGCGTTGGCCGGGCCAGGGGTGGCCGCGCCGGTGGCGATGTAGTTGGCAGTGAAGCGCAGTGGTTGACTGAGATCGGCGTACTCGGCGGATGGCTCGGACACCGGCAGTTCGGTACCGTTGAAGTCGCGCAACTGCACCGCCACGTTGCTGGCGGCACCGGCCACCGGCTCCAGCGCCAGCCACTGGCCTGCCGCACCGGCCGAGCCGGTAATCGGCAGGAAGGTCACGGTGGCGGCTTTGCCGGTGATATCGCAACCTGGGTCGCTGGCGTCCACCTGCAACGTGAACGAACCACCACCGGCCACATCGCCGGCCTGGGCCAGGCTGCTCACCGGTACCTGGTCGCCCAGCTTGACCACGCCCTTGGCACCACCGGTGCCATCGCCGACCTCGATGGCGCAGGTGCTGTTGATGATGGTGCCTTCGAAGCTGATCTCGCCATCGGCAGCTTGTGCGAACTGGCTCGCGCCCACCAATGCCATTGCGGCGGCCAGGCCGCTCAAGGTTACCTTTTTCATGGATGCTCCCTTTATGATGCTGCGCACGTTGCGCCTTGATGATGCGTACAACGGCAACCGTGAGTGGCTGCCGGGTACGAGGGGCATCATGCAGTGGCCGACCAGGCGATCCATGGCGAAACGGAGCAAGCTCAAGGGAACGCTTTCCCAAGCAAACTGCGAAATTTCCTCAACGCTTGCAATACTGACAGCGCTGACAGCCAGCGGTCACCCTGGCGACCCGATCGGCGCGCTATAAGACACTGTCCCCTTCCCCTTTCCGGCCACCGCCACATGACCCGACCCCTGCCCCGCAAAGCCTTGATCCTGCTGCTCGTCGTCGCCCTCGGCGCCACCGCCTGGTGGCTGCGCCCGACCGCCGACACCGCGCACAAGCCTGCTGCCGCCATCCCGGTGCGGGTGGTCGGCGTGGCGCAGCAGGATGTGCCGCGCTACCTCGGCGCCATCGGCTCGGTGCTGTCGCTGCACAGCGTCGAGGTGCGCCCGCAGGTCGAAGGCGTGCTGACCCAGGTGCTGGTGAAGGAAGGGCAATGGGTGAAGCAGGGCGACCTGCTGGCCACCCTCGATGACCGGGCGATCCGCGCCAGCCTCGACCAGGCCCGCGCCCAGCTTGGCCAGACCCAGGCGCAACTGCAGGTGGCGCGGGTCAACCTCAAGCGCTACCAGTTGCTGAGCAGCGATGACGGCGTGTCGAAACAGACCCTCGACCAGCAGCAGGCGCTGGTGAACCAGTTGCAGGCAACCATCACCGGCGACCAGGCGGCCATCGACAACGCCACCGTGCAACTGAGCTATACGCAGATCCGCTCACCGGTGAGCGGCCGAGTGGGCATCCGCAACGTCGACCCGGGCAACCTGGTGCGTACCAGCGACACCCAAGGCCTGTTCAGCGTCACCCAGATCGACCCGATCGCCGTGGAGTTCGCCCTGCCCCAGCAGAACCTGCCGACCCTGCACAAACTGCTCGAAGCCCCCACGCCTGCCGAGGTGGAGGCGTTCATGGATGCCGACGGCGAGCGCAGCCTGCTGGGCAAGGGCCACCTGGCGCTGATCGATAACCAGGTGTCGGCCAATACCGGCACGGTGCGGGTCAAGGCCGAGTTCGACAACAAGGACGGTCACCTGTGGCCCGGGCAACTGGTGACTGTGCGCCTGCTCACGGCGGTGGACGAGAACGCCCTGGTGGTGCCGCCGCCGGTGGTGCAGCGCAGCATCGACGGGCATTTCGTTTACCGGCTGGACGGCGACAAGGTCACCGCCGTGCCGGTGAAAGTGCTGTATCAGGACAGCACGCTGAACGTCGTTGATGGTGTGAAGGCAGGCGATTGCCTGGTGCTCGATGGCCAGTCGCGGCTAAAGCCCGGCAGCCGGGTTGAAACCAGCGGACAGTGCGCCGAGCCGCAGCGCCTGGCCGATGGCCATCGCGGGGCAAGTCGCAGCGGCGCACCGCCGCTCCCACGCGATACCGCCCGCGATACAAGTACTAACGTGGGAGCGGGCTTGCCCCGCGATGAGGCCCTTACCGACAACGCCAAAGCCGAGGCGAGCCAGCCATGAACACCCGCAACGGCGTTTCGGCCTGGTGCATCGACCACCCCATCGCCACCCTGCTGCTGACCTTCGCCCTGGTGCTGCTGGGCGCCATCGCCTTCCCGCGCCTGCCGGTGGCGCCGCTGCCCGAGGCTGACTTCCCGACCATCCAGGTCACCGCCGCACTGCCCGGCGCCAGCCCGGAAACCATGGCGTCCTCGGTAGCCACGCCCCTGGAGGTACAGTTCAGCGCCATTCCCGGCATGACCCAGATGACCAGCAGCAGCGCCCTGGGTTCGACCAACCTGACCTTGCAGTTCACCCTCGACAAGAACATCGACACCGCCGCCCAGGAAGTCCAGGCAGCGATCAACACCGCCACCGCGCGCCTGCCCCAGGACATGCCCAGCCCGCCGACCTGGCGCAAGGTCAACCCGGCCGACAGCCCGGTGCTGATCCTTACCGTCAGCTCCACGCAGATGCCCGGCAATGAGCTCAGCGACTACGCCGAAACCCTGCTGGCGCGCCAGCTCAGCCAGATCGACGGGGTCGGCCTGGTCAACATCACCGGCCAGTTGCGCCCGGCCATCCGCGTGCAGGCCCAGCCGGAGAAACTCGCCGCCATCGGCCTGACCCTCGCCGATATCCGCCAGGCCATCCAGCAGACCAGCCTCAACCTGGCCAAGGGCGCGCTGTACGGCGAGCACAGCGTGTCGACCATCGCCGCCAACGACCAACTGTTCCATCCCGAGGACTATGCACGGCTGATCGTCAGCTACCGCAACGGCGCCCCTGTGCATCTTGCCGACGTGGCCAAGGTGATCAACGGCGCCGAGAACGCCTACGTCAAGGCGTGGTCGGGCGACCAGCCGGGGCTCAACCTGGTGATCTTCCGCCAGCCGGGGGCGAACATCGTCGACACCGTGGACCGGGTCCTCGATGCCCTGCCGCGCCTGCAGGGAATGCTGCCGGCCGCGGTCGAGGTGTCGGTGCTGCAGGACCGCACCCAGACCATCCGCGCCTCGCTGCACGAGGTGGAGCTGACCTTGATGATCGCCGTGGCCCTGGTGATCGGGGTGATGGCGCTGTTCCTGCGCCAATGGTCGGCAACCATGGTGGTGTCCAGCGTGTTGGGCGTGTCGCTGATCGCCAGTTGCGCATTGATGTACGTGTTCGGCTTCAGCCTCAACAACCTGACCCTGGTGGCCATCGTCATCGCCGTGGGCTTCGTGGTCGACGACGCCATCGTGGTGGTGGAGAACATCCACCGCCACCTGGAGGCCGGCGACGACAGCCGCACCGCCGCGCTCAAGGGCGCCGGCGAAATCGGCTTCACCGTGGTGTCGATCAGCTTCTCGCTGATTGCCGCGTTCATCCCGCTGCTGTTCATGGGCGGCGTGGTCGGGCGGCTGTTCAAGGAGTTCGCCCTGACCGCCACGGCGACCATCCTGATTTCGGTGGTGGTGTCGCTGACCCTGGCGCCGACGCTGTGCGCGCTGTTCATGCGCAAGCCGCCGCAAGAGCAGCACGGCGGCTTCGGCCAGCGCCTGCTGGGCTGGTACGAGAAAGGCCTGGACCGCGCCCTGGCGCACCAGCGCCTGACCCTCGGCATCTTCGGCATCACCCTCGCCCTGGCGGTGGTCGGCTATATCGGCATCCCCAAGGGCTTCTTCCCGCTGCAGGACACCGGTTTCATCCTCGGCACCACCGAGGCGGCGGCCGACGTGTCGTACCCTGCCATGATCGAAAAACACCTGGCCCTGGCCAAGATCATCGGCGACGACCCGGCGGTGCGCGCGTTCTCCCATTCGGTGGGGGTGACCGGCAGCAACCAGACCATCGCCAACGGCCGCTTCTGGATCTCGCTCAAGCCCCGCGGCGAACGCGATGTCTCGGCCAGCGAATTCATCGACCGCCTGCGGCCCAAGCTCGCCCAGGTGCCCGGCATCGTCCTGTACATGCGCGCAGGCCAGGACATCAACCTCAGTTCCGGCCCTTCGCGCACCCAGTACCAGTACGTGCTCAAGAGCAACGACGGCGTGGCGCTGAACCTGTGGACCCAGCGCCTGACCGAACGCCTGCGGGAAAACCCGGCGTTGCGTGACCTGTCCAACGACCTGCAACTGGGCGCCAGCGTCACCCGCATCGACATCGACCGCCAGGCCGCGGCGCGCTTCGGCCTGACCACCACCGATGTCGACCAGGCGCTGTACGACGCCTTCGGCCAGCGCCAGATCAGCGAATTCCAGACCGAGACCAACCAGTACAAGGTGATCCTCGAGCTGGACGCCCGTCAGCGCGGCAAGGCCGAAAGCCTCAACTACTTCTACCTGCGCTCGCCGCTGTCGGGCGAGATGGTGCCGCTGTCGGCACTGGCCCACGTGGCGCCCCCCAGCACCGGGCCGCTGTCGATCAGCCACGACGGCCTGTTCCCCGCCGCCAACCTGTCGTTCAACCTGGCCCCCGGCGTGGCCCTGGGCGATGCGGTGCAGATCCTCGAACGCACCCAGCGCGAGCTGGGCATGCCCGACTCCATCACCGGCAACTTCCAGGGCGCGGCCCAGGCCTTCCAGAGCTCGCTGTCGAGCCAGCCGTACCTGATCCTCGCCGCGCTGGTGGCGGTGTACATCATCCTCGGCGTGCTCTACGAGAGCTTCGTGCACCCACTGACCATCATCTCCACCCTGCCCTCGGCGGGCCTGGGGGCGATCATCCTGCTGTGGGGAAGCGGGCAGGACTTCAGCATCATGGGGCTGATCGGCGTGGTGCTGCTGATCGGCATCGTCAAGAAGAACGGCATCCTGTTGATCGACTTCGCCCTCGAAGCCCAGCGCCACCACGGCATGACGCCCGAACAGGCAATCCGCCAGGCGTGCCTGGTGCGCTTTCGCCCGATCATCATGACCACCCTGGCTGCGCTGCTCGGCGCGGTGCCGCTGATGTTCGGCTTCGGCGCCGGCGCCGAGCTGCGCCAGCCACTGGGCATCGCGGTGGTGGGCGGGCTGCTGGTGAGCCAGGCTCTGACGCTGTTCTCCACCCCGGTCATATACTTGGCCCTGGAGCGCCTGTTCCACCGCCGCCAGGCCGCCACCGCCGCCGCGCCGACCGCCCGCTGAGACAAGACCATGCGCGTACTGATCATCGAAGACGAAGAAAAAACCGCCGACTACCTGCACCACGGCCTGACCGAGCAGGGCTTTACCGTGGACCTGGCGCGCGACGGCATCGACGGCCTGCACCTGGCCCTGGAAGGCGACTATGCGGTGATCGTGCTCGACGTGATGCTGCCGGGCCTGGACGGCTACGGTGTGCTGCGTGCGTTGCGGGCCCGCAAGCAGACGCCGGTGATCATGCTCACCGCCCGCGAACGGGTCGAGGACCGTATCCATGGCCTGCGCGAAGGCGCCGACGATTACCTGGGCAAGCCGTTCTCGTTCCTCGAACTGGTCGCTCGCCTGCAAGCCCTGACCCGCCGCAGCAGCAGCCAGGAGCCGCTGCAGGTGCAGGTGGCCGACCTGTGGATCGACCTGATGGCGCGCAAGGCCACCCGCGCCGGCCAGCGCCTGGAGCTGACCGCCAAGGAGTTCTCGTTGCTCAGTGTGCTGGCCCGGCGCCAGGGCGAGATCCTGTCCAAGACGGCCATTGCGGAGCTCGTGTGGGACATCAATTTCGACAGTGACGCCAATGTGGTGGAGGTGGCAATCAAGCGCCTGCGCGCCAAGCTTGACGGGCCCTTTGACAACAAGCTGCTGCATACCATTCGAGGCATGGGCTATGTCCTGGAAAACCGTGGGTAGTGAGCGGTCCCTGTGGGAGCGGGTTTACCCGCGAAGTGGCCACCGAGGTGCCTGGCACCGGCGTTGCCGGTGTTCGCGGGTAAACCCGCTCCCACAGGGGCTTGGCGGCGTCGTCGACTGGATTGACTGTCAATGAACACGAAAGACCATTTGCGCAAAAGAGCCGGCAACTCCATCGCCCTGCGCCTCTGCGCCCTGTTCACCCTCGTCGCCCTGGGCGTGTTCGTGCTGATCGGCAGCGCCCTGTACCGCCAGGTCGACCGCAGCCTCGACCTGTTGCCCGCCGCCGAACTGGATGCCCGCTTCAGCGTGCTCGAGTCCGCCCTCAACCGCTACGGCACGCCCGAGCACTGGGCCAAGATCCACAACAAGCTCAACCTGCTCGGCGAAGAGGACAAGCGCATCCGCTTCTGGGCGGTCGGCAGCAACCCCAACTACGAATATGGCCACCCCACCGAGCTGGTCCGCGCCTTCGCCGAGGGGCCGCCGGGCATGCGCGACCTGCGCCTGGCAGACAGCCCCTACCCTTACAAGGTGCTGGTCAGCGAGCTGCCGGCACTGGGCGAACGCCCGCCGCTGCGCTTTCTGATCGGCATCAACACCGAAACCTTCTGGCAGGCCCAACACAGCCTGCTGGTGGCCATCGTCGGCCTGGCGGCATTCGGCGTATTGCTGGCTTCGCTGCTCAGCTACTGGGTGGCGCGCATCGGTTTGAAGCCCTTGCTGACGCTCTCCGACCAAGCCCAGGGGCTCGCCCCACCACGCCTGGACGGGCGCCTGCCAACCGAAGCCCTGCCCCCGGAACTGGCCCGCTTCGCCGGCGCCTTCAACGCAGCGTTGGACCGGGTCAGCCAGGCCTATACGCAGCTCGAAGCGTTCAACGCCGACGTCGCCCACGAACTGCGCTCGCCGCTGACCAACCTGATCGGCCAGACCCAGGTGGCACTGACCCGCGGGCGCAGCGCCGAGCACTACTTCGAGGTGCTGCAATCGAACCTGGAGGAGCTGGAGCGCCTGCGCAGCATCATCAACGACATGCTGTTCCTCGCCAGCGCCGACCAAGGCAGCAAGGCCACCGCGCTGGCCGAGGCCTCGCTGGCCGAAGAAGTGGCCACCACGCTGGACTACCTGGACTACATCCTCGAGGACGCCCAGGTGCGCGTGAGCGTCAGCGGCGACGCCCGGGCACGCATCGAGAAAACCCAGCTGCGTCGGGCGCTGATCAACCTGCTGAACAACGCCGTGCAACACACCGCGCCCAACCAGGTGATCGAGGTGTGCATCAAGGCCGATGAACAGCAGGTGAGCATCGCCGTGAGCAACCCAGGGCCGGCCATTGCAGACGAGCACCTGGCCTTGCTGTTCGAACGCTTCTACCGAGTGGATGCGGCACGCGCCAACAGCGGCGGCAACAACCATGGTTTGGGGCTGGCGATCGTGAAGGCCATCGCCTTGATGCATGGCGGCAGTGTTTTCGTGCACAGCGAAGCGGGTGCCAACACCTTTGGTATCAGCCTGCCAAGCGCTCAACTACGCGGGTTTGCGGTAAAAGTCTGAGGATATTTGCAGCAATCATTACTTTTTGCGCAACAGTGCTTATCTGAACAGGCCCTGTTTCACCGGGCCTCGCGGGATTAATTTAGCGCCATCTCCACTAGCACTTGCTTAGCAAGAAGGTTGTTTCAAATGTCCAACAGTATGGGTGTTGCCAGCGTATTTATCCTGTCGTCCCTGTTGTTGTCGCCCCTGGCCATGGCGGAAGAATCCTCGGCCTTCGTAAACCGCAACGCAGAAGTTGCAGCGGTCCATCAGCAGGCCCGCGAAGCCATTGCCGCGCAAAAAGCCTACGCCGCGAAAGGCTCGCAGCAGACTGCTTCCAAGGTATCCGTCGACGATAGCGCCGACAGCTGATCCGCCACTCTCCAGTTTCCTGATTTTCCCTTGGCTACACCGTGGGCGTTGCCCGCGACGATATGTTAGCCTTTCCAAGCCGCTGCTGATCAGCGGCTTTTTTTATGTGTCGAAAATATCAGCCCGGCTGTTACGTCTCTAATAAGAAACTTGCAGATACGACAATAAAAACTGCCCCACCGCTTGACCAAAGGAGTTTGTACCGGTGTCTTTTGCGTTTCGTTTTACCCCGCTTTTCCTTGCGTTAACCGCAACGATTCCCCTGGCCGCCCAGGCCGATGAAGACAAGGCTGATGGCTTCATCGAAGGCTCTACGCTGAACCTGCATTTTCGCAATGCCTACTTCAACCGCAACGAACTCAACCGTGACGTGCGCGACAAGCGCGAATGGGGCCAGGGCGCCGTGGCGCGCTTCGAGTCCGGCTACACCCCCGGTGTGATCGGTTTCGGCCTGGACGCCCACGGCATTCTCGGCCTCAAGCTCGACGGTGGTGCGGGCCATGCCGGCACCTCGATCCTGCCCAACCACATCAAGGACGACGGCAGCCAGGGCGCTGCACCGCACTCGTTCTCCACCGCGGGCGGCGCGATCAAGCTCAAGGGCTTCGACACCGAGTTCAAGGCCGGTGACCTGTTCCTCACCAACCCGGTGATCGCCGGCGGCGAATCGCGCATGCTGCCGCAGACCTTCCGTGGTTTCGCCCTGACCAACACCAGCATCGACGGGCTGATGCTCGAAGGTGGCCAGGTGAGCTTCACCAAACCGTACAACCAGAGCGGCCACCGCCGCATCGACACCTACTACGGTGCACTGGAAGACGGCGACAAGAGCAAGCACCTGAACTGGGCCGGCGCGTCCTGGAGCGGCACCGAAAACGTCACCGCCAATGTCTACGCCGCCGAGCTGAAGGACATCTGGAACCAGTACTACGCCGACTTCGACTACACCTACCAGGTCAACGACCTGGTCAGCCTCAACCCGGGCGCGCACTACTACCACACCCAGGACACCGGCCAGTCGCTGCTGGGCAAGATCGACAACAACACCTACAGCCTGCACTTCACCGTGGCTGCCGGGTTCCACAGCGTCACCGCCGCCTACCAGCGGGTCAACGGCAACACGCCGTTCGACTACATCAACCTGGGTGACAGCATCTACCTGGACAACTCGCGCATGTACTCGGACTTCAACGCGCCCAACGAGCGCTCGTGGAAGCTGCAGTACGACTATGACTTCGCCGGTGTCGGCGTGCCGGGGCTGACCAGCTCGCTGTCGTACTCGCGCGGCGAGGCGGACCTGACCAAGGCCACCCAGGACACCACGCACTACGACTACTACAACGCAGACGGCAAGCACGCCACCCACTGGGAGCGTGACTTCGACCTGAAGTACGTGTTCCAGGAAGGCCAGTTGAAGGATTTGTCGGTGCTGCTGCGCTATGCCAGCCACCGGGCCAATGCGGCGTATGCGGCGCAGTCGGATAACGACGAAGTGCGGGTGATCATCGATTACCCGGTGAACGTGTTCTGATCTGACGTCGGCGCACGGCGAGGGCTTCGCCCTCGTTTCGCCGGCAAGCCGGCTCCCACAAGGTCCGCGCCGACCTGATGACAGGCGCGGTACCTGTGGGAGCTGGCTTGCCAGCGATGGGCCGCAAAGCGGCCCCAGTCAGCATCACTCATCTGCGCTGTTGGCATACGTGTCCTCCAAAAAGCAAAACGCCCAAGGGGTCGGCACGTCCTGGATGAGGTGGACGGCTTACAGCCTTGGGCGGGATACGCGAAGAGTACAAGCCTCTGTTTTACTAACGCCTGTTCAACCCGAGCTCCAGGTCATTGACCAGCGCCTTGGCCATGGCGCTGAGAATCCGCGCCGCACTGCCGGCCAGCAAATCCCCCTCCATTTCCGCCTCAGTCGTCAGGTGCAGGATGCAGCCCTGCAACATCGACAGCTCATCGAATGCCCGGCTGAACGGGATATCGGGTTGGATGCGGTACAGCTCAAGGAAGGTCTCGACGCCTGCGGTGAAGGCGGGTTCGGGTTTGTCGCTCATGGCGTAGCCTCCAGTGACCGGGCATGGTCGAACAGGCAGCGCAGCAACTGGCTGAGGATGGCCACGTTTTCCATCAGGACCATGGGGCGGTCGTCAGGGGCGAATGTGCGGTAGACATCCAGGGTTCGGCTCATGGTCGACATCAGCACGGCGGCGTGGGCCATGGCGGCGTCATGGGTCAGGTGGTCGATGATGCTGATGTAGGGGATTGGAGGGTCGGGGACTAGTTTTTTCATATGCAATTTCCAATATCGATAAAGGAAACCGCCAGCTCATCCTTTCTCACGAGACAAGGGTGGCAGCCGTACATGGGGTGAGAAAACCGAGGATATTGGAACCCGGCCAGACCTAAGTCTGCCCATGCACGACTGCCATAACAGGGTGCGGGACCAACATCGTTCGGGTTTCTCACGCCCGGTCACCATTCGGCGACTCGAGGAAGTTATCCCTGATGATTGTCCCGGCATATCTAGAACCTTCCGGCAGGCGCGTAGGATAGGTCCCAAGCATGGCCTGGCTGAAGCATTTGGTTTCAGATTCGGAAATGTCGTACGCGGTTGTGCGGGGCTGGTCAGGATCTGGTGATGGCTACCAGGTGCATGTCGAAAGATTGGGTCAGGGCCAACAGGTGCCCGCCACAACCCTTGCAGCGCCTGTGAGATCGAGCGCCGCCCGCGCGGCGCTTCGCGGGTAAACCCGCTCCCACAGTTTGTTTCGGGCCAGTCTCTCCTGTG
>NZ_VZZR01000027.1:0-36135 GCF_009650555.1 Pseudomonas sp. EMN2 | reverse complement strand
CACCGGCACAGCCGGTGCCATCCACCGCGGCGCCTGCTTCGCGGCGGTTCGGCGTCCCGATAAACCCGCTCCCACAGAATGCGCGTCGCGCCAACAGGGCCCTTTTCTTGCCGCGTCTGCTTCGGGTCGTTAGCTGCCGGTCGTGAATGGCTACTTTCGACCCATGGCAGACGGTCACGTTAAACACAGCAGCGATTGGGCTGACAGGATTTAATCAGGCTTCCGATGTCTTGTGGCCGCTTGGTTGATAGCAGCCTCCATCGCTTCAATCCATAGGCTTTGCCCTACTGATTGAGCCAGCAACCGCGCCCCAATCATGGCAGCAAAAATCACCAAACCTTCGCTGTCGACATCTTTCGGCTGGGCTAAATCGACTCTGTCATCAGCTCTTTCATCCAAGAACTTATCCAGCAGACGCTTTGCACCAGTCTCGTAAGCTTCAGCACCTAACTGACTCACCTCCCCAGTAGATACACCTGAGGCAAAGGCCAAAAGCGGACAACGATTTTTGGCAGAGCTATTGCGAAGATACTGACGAACCAGAGCAGCTGCCCGGTTTTCAGCCGCTGCATCCGCTCGCTGGAACACATCGTCCCAAGCTTCAACAGATTGCTCGAATGCCGTGCAGAACGCTTCGGCAATCAAGGCATCTTTAGAGTCGAAATGTTTGTAGAAACCGCCCACGGTCATGCCATTGGCGGCCATGATTTGAGCTACTGAGACGCCCTCGACTCCAGCCTCACGGAACATACGTGAGGCTGTTTGAACTATCAGCGCTCGATTCTCTTTGGCTTTGGACTGCGATGAGCGTCCCACGGTGTCACCCTACTTTTTGAAGCTCAAGATCTTGGTCACCATTCGTTGCAAGATCTCGTTCCTCTGATTGGAAGTGATGCATTCAACCACCACAATTCCCCGATCTGGCTTTGATCGAGATGGCGTAATGCTGAGAATTGTACTGGTAACGCGCAACACGTCTCCAGGGCGTGTCGCTTGAGGCCATGCCATTTCCGCTCCTGCACCAATTATCCCCCGTGCAAGCGGCAGGCTCGCTACCAGTAACCGCATCGTGATGCCTGCGGTCTGCCATCCGCTTGCGGCAAGGCCCTGAAAGAAAGTGTCCTTCGCAGCCTCGTGATCCAGATGAAAAGCTTGGGGATCAAATTCCCTCGCATAGCGGATGATCTGCTCGGCATCCAGGGTGTAATGGTCGCTGAGGAATACATCGCCTACGGTCAAATCTTCGAGGTAGATGGGTTCTTCCATTGTTGGCTCCATTCGATAGGGGAAATGCGCTCGTTCGGTTAACGCTCTCTTGTCAAAATAGATTATGGTTACTATCTTATTTTGGCAAATCACGTTTTTCCCTTGCCATGTCCATCGCCGCAGACGTCACTGCCCACGCTTGTGGCAATCAGCAGGAGACCAGTCCATGCCGTTGGTTCGTATCGACATCAGAAGGCACACCGATCCAGAGCAGGTCCAGCTATTGGGCAGAATCGTGTACCAGGCTATGCGAGGCACGATCGGCGTTCCCGAGCACGACAACTTTCAGGTACTCACCGAGCACGATGGCAACCGCATGGTGAACGATCCGCAATATCTGGGTATCCAGCGTTCGGACGGACAGGTGTTCATCCAGATCACGCTCAACGAAGGCCGAACGACCGAGCAAAAGAAATTGCTCTATAAGGCCATCGCCACGGGTCTGAATGAGCAGGCGGGAGTACGCCTTGAGGACGTTTTCATCAGCTTGGTGGAAGTCAAAAAAGAGAACTGGTCGTTCGGCAACGGCATTGCTCAATACGCTGAGTAACCAGTACATCAATGAGGGGGTAGAATGGCTGCCTGGGTGACTGGCCCTGCATTGATGACTGGAACATGGGTACGCACATGACTCATCTCTCCGATAGCCAAATCGGAAGTGACTGGATCAACATCCGCCGCGACAATGAGACGGGGATTGAGAGTGTGCACGCCCATTTCCAAGGTCATGCCTACGACCCTCATGATCATGATGAGATGTTGGTCGGCGTGACTCATCAAGGTGTACAGCGTTTCAGTTGCAATCGCTCGACGCATACCAGTACACCTGGCAGGTCAATGTTGATCGAGCCCGGTGCCTTGCATGACGGGTTCGCACCTGAGCCTGAGGGCTTCACCTACGGCATGCTTTACCTTCCTCAGCGGTGGGTGTCTGACATGACAGATCGCCTGGGTGTGGGAGATGCATCATCACTTGGCGCGACCTTCCGCAATACGTTGACCGACGACGTACAGTTGCGGGATGTCATTCAACGTGCGTTTCTGGCTGTCCATCAAAATGAAGGCCGCCTGGCCAGAGATGAGAGCCTCGATAACCTCATGGAGGCTCTCTCCAAGCACCTTCGACCATCCCAATCGGACAAGGCTGAGTCCGCTCCGGTTATGGAAAGAGCCAGAGACTTTCTCCATGTGCTTATGGCGACTGATGTCAGCCTGGATGAGCTTGCCAGCTATACCGGCATCGACCGCTTCAGGCTTACACGGCAGTTCAAGCGGACCTATGGCCAAACGCCGCATGCTTATCTGATCAGGCTCAGGTTACGCGCAGCTCGGGCATTACTGGCCGCTGGAAAGCCCGCAGCAGAGGTGGCCGCAGAAGTCGGCTTCTCTGATCAGAGCCACATGGGTGTGTGGTTCCGGCGCGCTTACCGCCTCACTCCGGCTGCTTATCAGCGGTTGTGCACAAATCTAACAGACTGAAGCCTGCCATCGACTCCATCATCACTGTTCAGTTTTGAAGGAGTACGCAATGTTCGACACCAAAGTAGCAATCCTCGTCCGCAACGACCTTGCCATGTGGCAGAGGATGAACGTTGTCGCGTTTTTAGCCACCGGCATTCCATCGGCTGCACCCGAAATCATGGGGAAGCCCTACGTGGATGCCAACGGCCACTGTTACGGAAATATGTCCGGCCAGCCCATGCTGATTTTCGAAGCCAGCCTTGAGCAAATCCAGAAGGCCCATCGTGTCGGGCTGGAGCGCGAGTTGACCATGCTCCCCTATGTGTCCGCCATGTTCTCGACCGGCCATGACGAGGCGAACAGAACTGTGTTCCTTGCGGAGGACCCAGCCAGTATGGACTTCGTCGGTATCGCTCTGCGTGGTCCGAAGAAAGCCGTCGACAAGGCGATCAAAGGTCTCTCGCTCCATAAATAGTCCCTCAATGCACTTTGCGCTCAAGCCGCAACCCTAGTCGCGCACCGCGTAAGCGGCGTTACTTATTCTGAGTAGAACATGTACATCGAATCGACTTTACCTGCCTTCAGGAGCCAGTATGAGTCTGTCAACGCTAGCGGCTTTTTGGGCCTTTTCACTTCTCTTTGTTTTCACTCCAGGCGCTGACTGGGCTTATGCAATATCAGCGGGCATTCGTAACCGAGGAATTGGAGCATCCGTACTGGGATTGTTGGCGGGCTACCTGGTATTGACCATCTTGATCGCCGCAGGCGTAGGTGTTCTGGTTGCCAGCAATCCAATTGTGATGGTCATTCTCACCGTAGCGGGCGCCCTGTATCTGGCATGGCTGGGGTGCTGCATGTTGCGCAATCCGCCTGTTCCTCATGCCGACCATGAATCGGCAATTGATGGTAGTTGGATCACCTGGTTCCGACAGGGTGCGCTTGTCAGCGGGTTGAACCCCAAGGCATTCATATTCTTCCTGGCGTTTTTGCCACCTTGGACGTCGGAATCGGCTGTTTGGGGCGTTCCAGCACAGATCTTAGCCTTGGGGCTGGTTTATACGGCGAGCTGCTCGGTTGTCTATTCCATGGTGGGCTTCGGGGCGAATAAAGCATTGAGAACCCGTCCAAGTGTCGCCCGAATCGTAGGTAGGATTTCCGGCGCCATCATGATTGGCCTGGCGGTAATGCTTGTGATGCGAGAATTTTTTTGAGAGCGAGAAACGAAAGTGAACTTGCAGATGCTAAGTAGATATTTCGTGCGACCAGCCAAACAGAAGAGCGATATTTTTTTTCTCGTGATGGCAGCAGTGGTCGGGGCAGGAGCAGGCCTATTGATGACTGAAAAGATCTCAGTCACTGTAGGTATTTCTTTCTTCTTCTTTACCACGCTCGTGCTGCACTTCACATGGCGCTCGCCAGTGAGTTGCCGTACGGATGCGAGCTAACAGTTTGGTGCGGGCGTGAACGTGATGAAGTAGACCAAGACGTCCCGACTGCGACTGTTGGCCGTCATCTACGAACGGCAGCTTTGGGTCGAAAGCGGTCAATCACGACCGGCTGCTTTCGATCCGAAGCTGCCATTGCGATCGCGCTGCTCTTGCTCATTTCTCGAGGCTGGCGCGAACCCGCGCCCATAACATGTACTCAGGCAGCGCCGCTCTCGGTCCAGAGCCACCTTCCCGAAACTCAGCCAGTGCTCTTCTACACGCAGATAAATTGGCTTCCTTGACCACGAAATCTTCAAGATGCCCTCAAAATGCGACTGACCTGCGATGCTCAGCCGTTGCCACCACCTTGCCGCGCTTGAGCACCATCAACCGTGTCGGCAGGTCGAGAATGACATCGGCCACAGCTCGGCAATCGACCAGCACCAGGTCGGCATCATTGCCCACCGCCAAACCGTGGTGTTTCAACCCCAAGGCTTTGGCCGGGTTTGTCGTGAGCATCGACAGAACGGTGGCCTGATCATCCGCGCCGCCCAAGTGACACGCCGGGATGGCGAGTTGTGCAATGTGTAACAGGTCGCCTGTGCCATACGGTGTGAATGCGTTCCGAATGTTGTTGGTGGCCAGACAAACCGTGACACCGCCGTCGCGCAACGCACGCACAGGTGTCAGGGTGCGTCTTACATTGTGACTGTCACCCCGAGCGCCCAGGTGCAAGTCGGTGGCGGGCAGGCACATCACGCTGATGTCGGCCTCACGCAGCAACGCGATGATTTCTGCCTGCCGCGCTGGCGACACGGCGGCCAGGCTGGTCAGGTGCCCAACGCAGACCCGCCCTTGGTAGCCTTCGGCAATGGTTCGCCGTGCCACGTACTCGATGGTCATGTGCTCGGCGTCATCGGCGAAGTCCTGGTGCAAGTCGATGTCTTTGCCGTAGCGCTTGGCCAAGTCAAAGACGAAATCAATGTGCTCCTGCGGCGACACGTCGTTGTAGGGAATGCCGCCCACCACATCGGCCCCCATCTCCATGGCCTGGGCCATCATGGCCTGCATGCCAGGCAGCTTGAGAATGCCTTCTTGCGGAAAGGCCACGACCTGGATGTCGATCACCTCACGGAACTGCTCGCGCAACTCCAGCACCACTTCGAGCCCGGTGAAGCCTTGGGCGGGGTCGAACTCGGCATGGGCGCGCACATGTGTGGTACCGGCTTGAACCAATGCACGCAGCACCTGGATCGAACGTTCGCGGATATCCTCACGGGTCAGTGTGGGCTTCAGTTCGGCGGTGACGGCGATCGCTTCCTTCAAGGTGCCGGAACGATTGGCCTTGCGCTGCATGACGTTGGCTTTTTCCAGGTGCAGGTGGCCTTCGACAAAACCAGCAACAAGCACCTTGCCGTCGCCTTGGATTTCGCGTCCTGCCGTGGTGGTGATGTGTTGCGCGATCTCGGCGATTTTGCCTGCTTGCACAGCCACATCTACCAGTGTCTTGGCGTCGTCAATGCGTACATTTCGAAAGATAAGGTCCATCAACTTCAGTCCTCATGTTCAGTGCTGCAGCGCTGCGAAGGCCGGGCTCAGTTATTCGAGCAACCATTGCCCATCACGCGGTACTCAAGCACATGCTTATTGCCTTGAGAGTCTTCGTACGTCATGCGAGCGGGCACTACCTGGCAGACATCGGGGACCTCGCTTATGGAAATGACACGAGCTACATCGAGGTGCTGGGAGTAGCTGTACTGTTCAACCGGTACCTGCTCGACCTGTTGCTCAACGTCAGCAGCCATCGCCACGTTGCACAGCGCGCCGAGTATCAATGCGAACAACGCTTTCAATTTTGATCACCTTCAGGTTATGGCTCGGCCGCAAAATTGCGGCCGAGCCCATGTGTTGCAGCCAAATCAGAACGGTTTGGTGGGCAGGTATTTGCCATCCAGGGTGATCACTGCGCGCGAGCCGCCCTCGGGGTCTTCGACTTTCTTGATGTCCAGCTTGAAGTTGATGGCACTGATGATGCCGTCGCCGAACTTTTCATGAACCAGCGCCTTCAAGGTGGTGCCGTACACCTGCAACATCTCGTAAAAGCGGTAGATGGTCGGGTCGGTCGGGATACCATTTTGGATGCTGCCGCGCAGTGGCACGGTCTGCAGCAGTGCAATGCCGTCCGCGTCGAGGCCGAGCTTGTCACCCACCACCTGGGCAGCGCTCGCCGGCAACGGGTGCTGGCCCAACAGTGCCGCGGTGACGAACGCTTCGGACAAACCGGTGCCTTCGGTGATCTGGGCGAACGAGAGGTCTTTGCGGGCTTTGGCCAGCAGGATGACTTCGCTCAGGGCAAGGCGGGCGTTCTGGCTGATTTGCGATTGGATCATGGTGTTTCTCCTTGGTTGAAAGATGTTCAGGCAACGCGCTTGGGTTGATGGGAAACGGCGTGCACTTCGGGGTTGTCGGCGAGGGATACGAATGTGCCGGTACTGCCATCGAAGGCCTCGATCAGCCCGCTTTCGATGTCGTAGATCCAGCCATGCAATGTCACGCGGCCTTCTTCCAGGGCCAGGCGCACCGAGGGGTGGGTCTGGATGTTGGCAAGCTGGGCGATCACGTTTTCGCGCACCATGGCTTCGACCTTGGCCTGCGGGCCGAAATGGTTGCGGGCTTCGTTAACCACTCGGGCGGAATCGGCGTAGCGCAGCCAGCCGGCCACTGCGGGCATGTGGTCCAGGCATTTGCAGGTGGCGATGGCCGTCATGGCGCCGCAATCGGAGTGGCCGCAGATGACGATGTCGGAAACCTGCAAGGCCGCCACGGCATATTCGACCGAGGCCGATACGCCTCCAGGCTCGGGCCCGTAGGACGGCACGATGTTGCCTGCATTGCGAATGACGAACAGGTCCCCGGGTTCGCGCTGGGTGACCAGCTCCGGCACCAGGCGGCTGTCGGAGCATGAGATGAACAGGGCACGTGGGCTCTGCTGGCTGGCCAGATCCTTGAACAGTTTGACGCGCTCGGGATAGGCGTCTTTCTGGAACTTCAGAAACCCGTCGATGATGTCTTTCATGGCTGACTCCTTGAGTGACGCGATGTGTTGAAGCAAAGGTTACGCAGCACTTTGAATAAGGTAAAAGTCTGATTTATGATCAGGTTGATCAGATAATCTTATAGGTGCAGCCATGCTTGCCCGGCACATCCAGTACTTCATCGCAGTGGCAAACCACCTCAGTTTCACGCGTGCCGCAGCGGCCTTGCATGTGTCTCAACCGGCCTTGTCGCAGCAGGTCCGGCAGTTGGAAGAGAGTCTCGGCACACCGTTGTTCGATCGCTCTGGCCGGACCACGCGATTGACGGATGCCGGCGAGGTGTACCTGCGCTATGCCAAGCGAGCCGCGCAGGAACTACAGGAGGCAAAACGAGCCATTGAAGACCTCGGCGATCTGAGCCGCGGATCACTTCGGCTGGGGGTAACACCGACATTCACCAGCTACCTCGTTGGCCCGCTGGTTGAAGCGTTCCATAGCCGGTACCCGAACATCACGCTGGTGCTGCGAGAGATCGCTCAAGAAGCGCTGGAAGAAATGTTGTTGGCCGACGAGGTTGATGTGGGCATTGCGTTCGACAACGGCCATCATCTGGACCTGGAGGCCCAAGCGCTACTGGTCGAAACTCTCGCGCTGGTGGTCGGCAAGCATCATCCGCTAGCCACGACGGGCAGTATTGGCCTGGAGGCGTTGAACTCAGAATCGTTGATACTCTTGAGCGCCGAATTCGCCACGCGTGAGCAGATCGACAGCTACTGCCGCCAGCACAACATTCGCCCTCACGTACAAGTGGAAGCCAATACCATCAGTGCGCTTATCGAAGTGGTCAGCAGGACCACGCTCTCGACCTTGTTGCCGGCCAACATCGCCCTGGCTCACGAGCAGTTGGTCGCTATCGAGCTGGACCAGCAGCGCTTGCAACGCACTGCTGTTCTGATGCAACGAAAAGGGGTTTACCAAACGGCTGCAGCGAGGGCCTTTGTCGAACTGGCAAAGAAAGTGGCCAAGCAATTTGAGAAGCCAGGCTGATCCGCCTGCGCTGTAGGCTGCATCGCACTGCAGGGACTATCGGCCCGGCTCTTCTACGCCAGTCGAACGACGTCCCTGCTGCCCCGGCTTCGCTGTCAGCGTGACCCAGGCAACACCGCCCAGGGTGATCAGCGCCGATATTCCTCCGATCCACGAGATTTCCTCGCTGAGGATCAGCACACCGAGCATTGCACTCAGCACCGGCACCGAGAGTTGCACGGCACCTGCGCTGATGGCGGTCATGCGAACACGAACCCAGTACCAGATCGCGTAACCAATGGCCGATGCCAAGCTGCCTGACAGCACTGCATAGGTCATCCCCCAGGTATCGACACTCAGTTGTTCGCGCCGGACAAGCATCAGGATCAACGCAAGGGGAACGGCCCACAGGAAGCTGGCCGCCGTGTTGGATATGGGCGAATCGGATGAGCGGCCCATTAGAGAAAAGCCACCCCAAGCGAAACCCGCCACGGCCATCAGCGCAGCCGCGGCTAACGATGGCGCCGAGGCGGAGGGTGCAAGAAATGCAGCAATCCCGCCCAGAGCAATCAGGACACCCATTGAACTTGTGCGCTCTCCTTTGCAGTAGCCGTAAGAAATCATCAGCAACTGAGCCGAGGCGAACAGCACCAGCGCGCCTGCGCCCGTGCTGATATCGCGGTAAGCAAAGGAGAACGCAGCCACATAGGTGAACAGCAAGACGGCTGACCACCAGCCTGTCCGGCTGGACCTCAGTTTTGCACCCTGCAGCATCGCAATGATCAGCAGGGTCAGTGCCCCAGAAATCACCCGGATGGCCGTGAACGATGCAGCGTCGATGGCAGTGGTCTGGAATGCTGCTCGCGTCAGCAAGGAGTTGGCTGCAAACGCCACCATGGCGAGGGTAGTCATGGCGATAACAAGCATCGGTCCGTTCGCTGTGCCTGCGTCATGAGCACTATTCTTGGCATCCATACTTGCACCTCTTTCTTATTGTTGAAGTCGTGTATGTGTTCACGTCGCTGACGTAGATTCGAATGCTACTTCAGCGCCTGCGTACGGTCGCCGCCAGAGCCAATGACGCCAGGGCAAGCGGCGCCAGGGATACCCACAGAACGGTGTCCCAACCAGATGTCGACAACAGTCCCCCAGACGCGAACGATCCGATCGCCATCAAGCTGAAGACTATGAAGTCATTGAGCGATTGCACGCGTGTTTTTTCTTCAGGGCGATGGCACTCCAGGACGAGCGCCGACGCTCCCAGGAATCCGAAATTCCATCCCAGACCGAGCAGGATCAAAGACCAATTGAAATGCACGACCTCGATGCCGCTCAAACCAACGGCGGCAGAAAGCCCCGTCAACGCCAGGCCCAAGGTCGCGACCCGTATGGCACCGAAGCGGGTGATGAGATGGCCAGTGAAGAAGCTGGGCGCATACATGGCGATGACGTGCCACTGCAGCCCAAGATTGGCCGAAGCCTGGGAGTGTCCGCAGTGATGCATCGCCAGCGGTGCTGCCGTCATCAGGAAGTTCATCAACATGTACGAGACAGAGCCGCAGATGACCGCCGCGATGAAGCGCGGCTGCCGAGCGATCGATGCTAGCGAGCGGCCTCCTGCGATTGCTGCAACGGTCGGCATAGGCGACTTCACTCCGAGCAGTATCAAAGCCGATATGGCTGCGACGGCGGCCTGTACAAGGAAGGTGGCGGCGAACAGGTACGGTGGCCAAAGATCCATCGTCCAGGTCACCAGTTGCGGGCCGACCATACCGGCAGCCACACCTCCTGCCATTACCAGCGACAGCGCACGAGCCCGTCGCCCAGATGCCACTCCGTCAGCTGCAGCGAAGCGCAATGACAAAACTACTGCCGCATAGCTGCCACCCAGGAATGTAGCCAGACAGAACAGCCAGAACGAACCGATGATGACGGCGAGCATGGCCGCCAGCCCGGTGAACACACCGGCGCCTGTGCCCGCCAGGAACGCTGCTCGCCGACCATGGCGACGAGCCAGTGCGCCCATCGGGAAAATGCAGGCAGCCATACCCACTACGAAAATCGAGATGGGCAGCGTCGCGAGTGCAGGTGAAGGCGCGAGCATGTCACCCACGATGGCTCCAGTGGCGTAGACCACTACCGCATTGGCACCGGCCAGCGCCTGGGCGATGGAAAGCCGCCAGATGTTCTCGTTCTGCTCGCTGTCAGAAAGCAGCAAGGCGTCGTGGTGTTGCAGGGCAAAATTGGAACTGGTGTTGGTCATGGGTACTGAGCGCTCTTCTCTTGCTCGCTGCCAGCATCCGAGGTGGATGAGCTGTTGCGTTTCCGGTCGACGGTCAAGACCATGCGGAATTTGACGTCACCTGACTTCATCCGCTGATAGGCCTCATTGGCTTGCTCGAAAGGCATCACCTCAATCCTTGGGCGCACGCCAGCCAGCACACTGAAATCCAGCGTCTTTTCGTTCTCATAAGGCGTTCCGGTGATCGAGCCCAGCAAGCTGCGCTCACCTACGACCAGATGACCGGAGGATACCGGCAGCGGATCCTTGCCGGCCCCCAGTAGTATCAGACGGCCTTGCGGTGCCAGGCCCGGCATGAGCGCAGAGACGGCTGCAGGAACTCCGATGGTCGTTACGATGGCGTGCGCACCGCCCATGTTCCTCAGCGTCTCGGCCGCATCAGCTTCGTTGGCGTCGATGTAAGCATGGGCGCCCAGATCCATCGCGTCCTGCTCGATATCGCTGCCGCGGCCAACGGCGATCACGCGAAAGCCCATGCGACGTGCGTACTGCACAGCCATGTGGCCAAGACCTCCGATACCTAGAATGGCAACGGTATCGCCGGCTTGTGCTCCGGACTTCTTCAGTGCATTGAATGTGGCAATACCTGCGCAGAGAATCGGCGCGGCTTCCTCTGCATTCAACTCATCCGGGATCGACACGAGCCCTGAGGCACGGGCAATCATCATTTCGGCATAGCCACCATCGCACGAGGCACCTACGAAGGGCTGGTTCTGGCAGAGCTGGAAATTTCCCTGGCGGCATTGGCTGCACTCATTGCAATGTCCGCCCAGGCGCCCGATGCCCACCCGCTGACCGACCCGCCAGTTCGAAGGGACGTGCTCGCCCAGCGCAGCAATTCGACCAACCACCTCATGGCCAGGCACACGCGCAGGCTGCAGCGTTGGATCGGCCCCCTCGATGTCGCCGGCATCAGCGCCACAAATGCCACAGGCTTCGACCTCGATCAGTACCTGTCCAATGCCGGGCGTTGGCGTTACACGCTCCACCAGCTCGAGAACCCCTGGACGGTTGACTTGCATGGCGCGGTAGGTGGTTGTCATGACCCTTGCTCCTTCAGTGATAAACGCGAAAGACATCCAGCCAAGGCGCATGCGTCTTGGCTGGCATAGGGCAGGCGCTCAGCAGCGGCAAGTGCATTCAGCGCCTGAACACCCAGGCGGGCCGCCTCTGCGGCGCCAGCCAGGTATCCGGGAAACTGTGGCGACCACTCACTGGCGATACCCGTCAGGCATCCATGCCAGGGCCCAGAAGTGGCGATGGCGGAGGGCGCGGCTGCATGCTGGGAAATCGCATTCACATCGGTACTCGTCGCCGTGTAAGGGTCATGCGCCCAGTCCTTTACGAATTCGGCTTTCGGTGCCGCAGCTGCGGGGCCGAACATCCGGGTTAGTTGTTCGCGGCAGAGCGCTCGCAGCATCTCGTCAGGGATCTTGCGGCGTGTGCTCGCTGGCACCCCGAAGAAGCCGAACAATGCCGGGCTGCCGCCAGGCATGGAGGCATCATGGATTTCCCCAAGAGGCCCTCGCATGCTGCGGGCTTCGCCGGAAAGCCCCTGGTCTCGCCAGAACGGCGTGTCATAGATCGCGATGTACTTGGCGTGAGGAGCCATCCACGTCGCAGTCGATCGCCACTGCCTGGCAAGTTCGCCTGGCAGGGCAGGCTCGAAGTCGATGGCGCTTTCAAGCAAGCGTGGCGGTAACGCCACCAGCACATGCTCGGCCCGCCAAGTCGTCACCGTGCCGTTAGTGGCATGGCATTCAACTTCGACATGGTCGTCATGCTTGCGAAGCCGCCGCACGGTCTGGCCGCAGACTGTTTTCTGCGGATTCACCCTGCGAAGCAGAGCTTCGACCAACGCACCCATACCACCGACCAAGCGAGTGGATGGTGGTGAGCTGAGGTAACCGCGCATGCGTACAGCTGGGCCTTCATGAGAACGCTCGACAACCATGTCGCCGGCTTCAAACTGTTCGAATCGCTCAAGCCCCAACGTATTGACCAGTTGATCAAGCTCTTCCTGGTAGCCAGGCCAGAACCATGTAGGCCCCAGATCGAAGCGATCAAATGTGCTGTTCGTTGATGAATGCTGGACGGCCTGGCCCTCGGCATTGATGGATGAAATACGCCCGCCAAGCTCATCTCGAGCCTCCAGAACAACAACGTCACTGATGCCCTGGTGCTGCAGTAGATAGGCCGCGTACAGCCCGCTCAATCCGCCGCCAACAATGGCAATGCGGGTGGTTTGCAGGGTCATGCCTCTGCCTCCGGATGAACCAGATAGCCGGTTTTCAGGTAAACGGTGGTTCCCTGTTCGCCGGCAACGATATCCAGGTGTTGTCCCGCAGGCAGTCGTAGCCAGGAGCCGCTCTCGTAGGTCTGTCCGTCCGCTGTTACGCGGCCTTCCAGTACCAGTAGCTCAAAGCCTTGCAGCAGCTTGTTGTAGAGCAGCTCGTTCGCACCGAGACGATGCAGGCTCACCTGTTCCGAGTCGTCAGCGAACAACGGACACACCTCACGCGAACCCTGGCGATGCCAGTTGGACGGGTCTCGGGTATTGATGCGCACACGCTGGTGCTCGCTGTCAGACATCTGCTGCAGCTTCACGAAGATTGTGGTGCCCTCGGCACTGGACGGCCGGTGGCTGGAGCCAGGCGGATTGCGCAGATACCAACCCGCTGGATAGTCCGATCCTTCGTCAGAGAAAGTGCCCGACAGCACCAGGATCTCCTCTCCACCAGGGTGCTGGTGGCTAGGGAAGAAGGAGTTCGGGGCATAGCGCACGATGCTGGTGGCTCGTGCTTTTTCTGCACCGACACGATCCAGCATCACGCGGTCGACACCAGCCTGGGGCGAAGCAACCCACTGGTATTGGTGTGGCGCAACAACTGCGGGGCGAGTGAAGTCGGCATTGATCAACATACGGATTATCCAAACGGGAATGCGAGGACGCCGATCACCTCTACAGAGGCGACCGACCCCTCGTCGACACGACTTATTGCTTGGCAGGCAGCTGCTGGTAAGCCTCGACGACGCGCGCCGAATAGGTCAGTGCTGCGCCGGCATTCAGCGCAATGGCTACGCCCAGCGCCTCGGTGATTTCCTCGATGGAAGCACCGTGCTCAACAGCCTTTTTGGTGTGGACGCTAATGCAGCCATCGCAGCGCGTGGTGACAGCCACGGCCAATGCGATCAGCTCATGGATCTTCGGCTCCAGATGGCCAGTCTTGACGGCCGCATTGTCGATGGTCATCAGGCCACGCATAACGTCCGGGCTCTGTTTGGCATAGTCGCCTACGCGTTCCAGCAAGGATTCGCGGTAGGCATTCCAGTCTTGCATCATGATGATTCTCCAAGGATTGGTTGAGGCCGCAGGTGAGGTCACGAGAGGCCCTAGTTGCGACCAGCCATGACACCGCCGTCGACATCCCAGATGGCGCCGGTGACCCAGCTGGCTTGCTCGGAGAGGAGGAAGGCAACTACGCCGGCCACGTCCTGCGGGGTGCCGACACGGCCAATCGGGTGGAAGCTGTTGAAGCCCTGCAGAGCGCCATGTACTTCCGCTTTGGGGATGAAGCCTTCGTAGATCGGGGTCTGCACAACTGCCGGGGAAACGGCATTCACGCGGATGTTTTTCGAAGCGAGCTCCATTGCCAGGTGCTGGGTCAGGGAATGCAGGCCTGCCTTCGCCATGGAGTAGGCAGAGGACGGGGTGGCGGCGATCGCTTGCCTGGCCCACATCGAGCCGATGTTCACGATCGCGCCTGGACGCTTTTGCTCAACCAGGTTGGCGGCAACCTTTTGGGTGATGAAGAAGAACGCCTTGTTCAGCTTCATGTACTGGTCGTAGTCCGCATCCTGGTGCTCCAGAAAGGGTTTCGGGAAGAACACACCAGCAGCGTTCACCAGCATGTCGATATCCGAGTGCTGCTCGCTGATGGTCTTGATCAGTTTGGCCAGGCCTTCTTCGCTGGTCAGATCTGCAGTAAGAGCAGTCACGTTGCCCAGAGCGGAGAGGTCTTTTCGGGCCTCTTCGGTTTTTTCCGGACGGTTACCGACGATGACTACGCTGCCGCCTTGGCAGAGAAACTGGCGTGCAGTTTCCAGGCCCATGCCACTGGTGCCACCGACGACCAGCAGTTTCTTACCGTTGAATGAGTTGTTCATTGGGAGACCTCTTTGCACCTGCCCACGGCAGGTATCTGGTTAACCGGTATTGGGGCGAGTCACTTGCCGAAGACGCTGTTTCCGGCAGGCAGTTCGAGCCCTATGGGCCAGTCCAACGTGAGGTATCTGGAATCTGAAGAGCGGGAAGAAAAACTTTCCATCTCAGCTAAAATCCAAAAACTTTCCGCTGACTTCGGGTGGCTAAGCTTCAGTACCCCTGGCCTTGGAGCGAATCTTCCTCGCTTCCAAATCCGCCAACAAACGAGTTAAAGTGTCTGTCCACTAAAGAAATTCTTTATCGATATGAAGGCTCCCGTACACCTCAACGCGTTGCGCGCATTCGAAGCCAGTGCCCGCCATCAGAGCTTTTCTGCAGCAGCAGCCGAGCTTCATGTCACGCCGGCAGCGGTTGGCCAGCTCGTACGCACACTCGAGGATTGGCTGGGCACCCCTTTGTTTGTCCGCAGTACCAGCGGCAAAGCGCGGCTGATCGCAACGGAGGCTGCCGAACGCGCTCTGCCGGATATCCGAGCTGGCTTCGACAGGCTGACCCTGGGGATGGAACGGCTTCAGGAGGGATCGATCAGTGGAATGCTGACCGTGGCCGTGAGCCCGGCCTTCGCTGCGAAGTGGCTGCTGCCGCGCATCGACCGCTTCCAGGTGATTTGCCCTGATACGGATGTGCGGCTGGACACCAACCTCAAACCGGTGGACTTTGTTGCTCAGAAAATCGACATCGGTGTGCGCTATGGCACGGGCAAGTGGCCAGGGCTGGCCGCCGAGAAGATGATGGATGAAGAGATTTACCCGGTGTGCTCGCCGCAATTGCTGCGAGAGCACTGGCGTCTGCAGAAGCCCAATGACCTGGTACGGGAGATGTTGATCCACGATCTCTCGATGGATAACCACTCTGGCTTCCCGACTTGGGAGACCTGGATGCAGAAGGCGGGCGTGACGGACACGACCACGCTCAGAGGCATGCAGATCAACAACTCCGCCGCCGTCCTGCAGGCTGCGGTCGAAGGACACGGTGTCGCCCTTGCACGGAGTGTCATGGCGCGTGATGACTTGGCGAGCGGCCGTCTGATTCGACTGTTCCCAGAGATCAGCGTTGCATCGGAGCTGGCTTACTACGTCGTCTATCGTCCGGAATGCGCCAGCTTGCCAAGGCTGACGACCTTCCGAGATTGGCTGCTGGCCGAGGCTGCGCGAACCTAGGCCCTGACCGTCCGCTTATAGCCGTTAGCTGCCGGTCGTGATTCACCGCTTTCGACCCAAAGCAGCCGCTCGTACGTCTAGAATTTAATCAAAGGAGAAGGAACGCAGCAGCACCGTCCGCCCACACTAAGCAAACGAGTGTTAAAAATGTACAGCGAACTGGATGCGTGATCAGCTTGCTTGCACAGGCGGAAGAACTCCTCTGAACGCCGCTATCAAGCCGGTGGCGCTTGCGTCCTGTCTCAGCATCCTTGTTAGCCACGCCTCAAAAGGAGCCAATCTTGTCTGCTTTAAATGCTGAGCGGCAAGGGCGAGCATTCCTTTGTTGTCGTAAATTGTAAGTAAGCTAGGTAGGTTGCCAGTTTCCAAGGCGTCCTGAATCTTCCGGGTCGCGCGTGATGCGATGCTTGCGATATCCAGCGCCGCGGTTTGGACACCGTACTCAGAAATTATTTGTTCAACAGTCTTCGGGGCGGAAAGGTCAACTTTCTTTAGTGCTCGATCGATTCGTCGGCGACAGTATCTCACTACGACCTCGTCTATTACCGCCTGCGATTTCAAGGTATTGAAGATGGATTCCTGCAACTTAGACAATTGTTGTTCGAGATCTGCACCAGCGTAACCCTCAGCTTGTGCGATAGCACGGCTGACTTCAGGCAACAAAATAAGGTTCTCAACCTCCGATACCGGGAGCGGAAATACGCCTAAACTATTTAGGTGCTGGATTTCGTCTGGTGTATAGTCATCGGCATCGACAATCCCTGCGCAGGTGACTCGCGTGAGTTGAGCATTCGCACGCATGGTGACTACTGCATGTACGACTTGTTCACACGAGCCCCGTGGAATCACCGTCCATTCCGGGTAGCAGCATCGATAAATCGCGAGATCCAGACTTGTTCCTGCACCCTCCACGAACAAAATTGGGCGTCGGCTTCCAAGAATTAGTGTTGTTAATTCTTCGCTAAAGCCGGTGTCCTCTGGCACATTTTCTATCGTCCAAGAAGGCGTTGGATTATAAGATTTGATGACATATTTCTGGGCTGCCCTAGCTGAAGCAAAGTGCAAGTCATGAGTAATGAAGATAAATGCGCAATCTTTTCGTGCAGCTTCGATTTCGTCCCAAAGGCTCGAAATCACGGATGGATGAACGTGTAACTCAGGTTCGTCGACGATAAGGAGAGAAGAGTCGGCGGCGACTAGAGCTTGCGCTAAAAGATAGAAAATTGCTCGCTCTCCGTCACTCATGTCTGAGGCGGGATAGGCTCCAGATCCATCTACAGCTGAAACTTGGATATCATCACCAGTAATTACTAATTGCCGGTGGGGAAGGAGGCGTTGCCAGATGTCCGAAAGGGTTTCAAATTTTGTTGGTGCCGCGTGGGTGAGGCTACCGGACCTGTATCTCGTATGTGTATCCAAGGTTGTGACTGACTGCTCTGCAAAGAGTGCTTGAAGCAAACTATCGAAGTCGTTCAGCATCGCCACTGCGGGCTTTGAGTTGGCCCACCGACTCCCCGCTCGGTTTTGAATCGTTGCGTTCTCATGCTCCCATCCGAATCTGAGCTTCCTAAGTGCCTCTGCAGATCGAATTTTCGGCACAGCAGGATTGAGGTTGAGAGCACGATGGGCCGAAATGCGGTGGGCGTCAATCCCAGCGGCCTCTTCAATGAATACAGCCAAGCGCGTTTTTCCGGAACCATTTGCCCCAACGAAGACGACTGACGAGCCAGGCTCGATTGCTATGGAAGTCTGCTGGTCTGAATTAGGAATTTGAAAATTGAATGTCAAGTGAAAAATCCTTTTGTAATGACGTCAGCTACGATAGAAGCACACTAGCCCAACTTAATTCACTCCCGCTCTGGGGCTCGCTTCCCGCCCCTAGGCGCATGGTACTGATCCAAGCGTTACACACGGGTCAGCCATCCTACAAGTGAGTCGGTCGTATGTCCGCTATTGGCCGATTGCTTCCGTTTGCAAAAGGCCGCTTTGGGTCGAAAGCAGCCGGTCGTGATTGACCGCTTACGACCCAATGCGGACACTCCTCTGGTGGCAGTCGAGTGCACTTGCTTAGGCTCTGTACGAAAAGTTTTGTGGGAGCGGCGGTGCGCCGATGCGACTTGCCCCGCGATGGAGTGCGAAGCGCTCCTTTACCCGATTCAAATAGTGTTGATGATGCCGCAAATTCAGGCTCTGCTGCCGCGTTGCGGCAGATCGCGGGGCAAGCCCGCTCCCACAACGTTGGATGACCATACTTTTCGTACAATGCCCAGTGTGATTCGCTGTTGATCTGGTGCTGCTTATCAGTCACATGGCACTCCCCCCAAGGCCAGTCGGGTGACCATTTCCAGAGGGGTATCTGCAGTTTCATTGCGCAGGTCACTCACTGGGTGAGCACTTGCGTGGCCGGTAGATCGAGCTCGCTGGGCGTCTCATCTACCCGCTAGCAGTCGTCATGTGGCATTCGCCCCCGTTGTTCATTCAGACGCAAACGACGGTCGCTCCGCAAACCATGCCACCGCCAGCTCCTTGAACGCCTCGGCCGAAGGCGTCAGTGGATAGCGCTGGTCATGGGCCAGCACGATGCTATGGGTTGGCAGTTTCTCCAGAGTCGGCCGACAGACCAGCGCTTGACCATCATAACTACGGTCACCAAATGGCCGGGTATAGATCAGCGCCACGCCAAAGCCATTGGCGACCAGGCTGCGCTGCAACTCGAAGGTGCGCACACGGTGCACAACGGCGGGTGTAAGGTCGTAAAAGCTGAACAGATCCAGCACATGCTGCCAACTGTGGACTTGATCGGTGACTACCAGGGTGTATTCGGCGAGCGCCTTGAGGCTGACGCGCGGCTCCTTGGCCAACGGGTGGTCGGCTGACAGCAGCACCTGGGCGGTCAGTTGACACAGCTGCGTGCAATGCGTGTTCGGCGGCAAACCCAGGTCATAGGTGATGGCCAGTTCTATCGCGCCTTCACTGAGCCGTTTGCCAACATACTCGAAGCTGCCATCGCGCATATCGACCGTGACCCTGGGGCAGGACTCCTGCATCCGTCGCACGATTTGCGGCAGGCAATAGGGCGCCAGATCTTCAAAGCAGCCGACCACCAGTTCGCCGACGCACTCGCCGGCATTGGCATGGATCTCGGCAAAGGTCTGGGCTTCTGCCAGTACGCGACGGGCCTGGACCATGACGGTACGACCGAATGGGGTCAGCGATATGCCGAGGCCACGTTGGCGTATGAAGATCGATTGACCCAGCACCTCTTCCAGTTCGGTGATGGCCGCCGAAATGGAAGGTTGTGAAACATGAAGCTCCATGGCGGCAGTGGTCAGGTTTCCGTGCTTGGCCGCTGCGAGCGCGTAGCGAAGCTGGCGCAGTGTGAACTTCATAGGTTTTTCCGTGGTGATGCATCAGGACTTATTATTTTATCCTTTTTTTATGTTGTGAAATATTTCTCCTGCGCAGTGATCAACTTGTTTGGGAGCGTCACAATGACAATTACAAAGGCTCTGCTGACCACGACACTTTCTTTAGGGCTCCTGGCATCCGCTGGCGTCAGTCAGGCGGCAAGTTGGTGCGAGTCCGGCAAACCGGTGAAATTCGCCGGTTTGAACTGGGAAAGCGGGATGCTGCTCACCGAGGTGATGCAGTTCGTACTGAAAAATGGCTATGGCTGTGACACCGACAGCCTGCCGGGTAACTCCATCTCCATGGAAAACGCCCTGAGCAGCAACGATATCCAGGTTTTCGCCGAGGAGTGGGTAGGGCGCAGCGAGGTCTGGAACAAGGCTGCGGCCGCCGGCAAGGTTGTCGGCGTCGGCTCGCCGGTGGTGGGCGCGGTCGAAGGCTGGTATGTGCCGCGTTATGTAATCGAAGGCGATGCCAAGCGCAAACTCGAAGCCAAGGCACCGAACCTCAAGAGCATCGCCGATCTGGGGCAGTACGCCCAGGTATTCAAGGATCCGGAAGAACCGGACAAGGGGCGCTTCTACAACTGCCCGGCCGGCTGGACCTGCGAGCTGGACAACAGCGAAATGCTCAAGAGCTATGGCCTGGAAAACACCTATACCAACTTCCGCCCGGGCACCGGCCCGGCACTGGATGCCGCCGTGCTGTCGAGCTACAAGCGCGGCGAGCCGATCCTCTTCTACTACTGGTCGCCAACCCCGCTGATGGGCCAGGCCGACCTGGTCAAGCTGGACGAGAAGCCCGGCGTGGATAAATCCGTGACCATCAAGGTGGGTGTGTCGAAGACCTTCCACGAGCAGGCGCCGGAACTGGTGGCTGTGCTGGAAAAGGTCAATCTGCCGATCGATCTGCTGAACCAGAACCTGGCGCGTATGACCCGGGATCGTATCGAGTCGGCGGAACTGGCCAAGTTGTTCCTCAAGGAGCACCCCGAAGTTTGGCACAGCTGGGTCAGCGAAGACGCAGCCAAAAAGGTAGACGCGGCACTCTGAGGGTGTGGGCGGGTCCGGCGCCTGCCGGGCATGCCACATAGCAGTCCGCTTCATGCATTGCTCGAGATAAATCCATGTTCCCCAAAAACTTCACGTTTTCCATTGCCGACTGGGTCAATGGCTGGGTCGACGCGCTGGTCACCAACTACGGTGACGTGTTCCGGCACATCTCCGACACCCTGCTGTGGGCCATCGTCAACCTCGAAGGCTTGCTGCGCGCAACACCCTGGTGGCTGATGCTAGCCATCGTCGGCGCTATTGCCTGGCACGCCACTCGTCGAATCGTACCCACGGCGGTGATCGTCGGCTTGCTCTTCCTGGTCGGTGCGGTCGGCCTCTGGGACAAGCTGATGCAGACCCTGGCGCTGATGCTGGTGGCAACGCTGATCTCGGTCCTGGTCGGCATTCCGCTGGGTATCCTGTCGGCGCGCAACGACCGCCTGCGGGCGGTGTTGATGCCGCTGCTCGACATCATGCAGACCATGCCCAGCTTCGTGTACCTGATCCCGGTATTGATGCTGTTCGGCCTGGGCAAGGTGCCGGCGATCTTTGCCACCGTCATCTATGCCGCCCCGCCGCTGATTCGCCTGACCGACCTGGGCATCCGCCAGGTGGATGGCGAGGTCATGGAGGCGATCAACGCGTTCGGTGCCAATCGCCTGCAACAATTGTTCGGCGTGCAGTTGCCCCTGGCGTTGCCGAGCATCATGGCCGGTATCAACCAGACCACCATGATGGCCCTGTCGATGGTGGTCATCGCCTCGATGATCGGTGCCCGTGGCCTGGGCGAAGACGTCTTGGTCGGCATCCAGACCCTGAACGTGGGCCGCGGCCTCGAAGCGGGCCTGGCCATTGTGATCCTGGCGGTCGTGATCGACCGTATTACTCAGGCCTATGGCCGGCCACGGCATGGGGTGGGCAAATGAGCACCAAGCAGACGATGAACAAGATCGAAGTCAAACATGTCTTCAAGATCTTCGGTGCGCGTGCCGAAGATGCCCTGAAACTGATCCAGCAGAGCAAGAGCAAAGAGCAGGTCCTGGCCGAAACCGGCTGCGTGGTCGGGGTCAACGATCTCTCGTTGTCCATCGGCAGCGGTGAGATCTTCGTGATCATGGGCCTGTCGGGCTCGGGCAAGTCGACCCTGGTGCGTCACTTCAACCGCCTGATCGACCCCACCAGCGGCCAGATCCTGGTCGATGGCGAGGACATTCTGCAGTACGACATGCATGCCCTGCGCGAATTCCGCCGGCGCAAGATCAGCATGGTGTTCCAGAGCTTCGGCCTGTTGCCGCACCGCACCGTGCTGGACAACGTCGCCTACGGCCTGAAAGTCCGTGGCGAGAGCAAAACCCTGTGCACCGAGCGTGCCCTGCACTGGATCAACACCGTGGGCCTCAAGGGTTACGAACGATCCTACCCGCATCAGTTGTCGGGCGGCATGCGCCAGCGTGTGGGCCTGGCGCGTGCGTTGGCCGCCGACACCGACATCATCCTGATGGACGAAGCCTTCAGTGCGCTCGACCCGCTGATTCGCGCCGAAATGCAGGACCAGTTGCTGGAACTGCAAAAGACCCTGCACAAGACCATCGTCTTCATTACGCATGACCTGGACGAGGCGGTGCGCATCGGCAACCGAATCGCCATTCTCAAGGACGGTCGCCTGATCCAGGTCGGCACGCCGAAAGAAATCCTCTACCAGCCTGCGGACGAATACGTCGATCGTTTCGTGCAGCGTCGCGTAGCTTCGCTTTAAGGAACCGCGTGTATGTCGTTTGCCGAAAAGATCATCATCGCCGACGCGCCCGTTCGCTGGCAGGACGTGGTGGCTGTGGCCCGGCATGGCGCGAAGCTTGAGCTGGCCCCATCGGCCTGGGTGCGGATCGAGAACGCCCAGGCGATCGTCCAGCGCATCGTTGCCAGCGGTGACCGCGCCTATGGCGTCAACACCGGGCTTGGTGCCTTGTGCAATGTCTCGTTGCAGGACGAACAACTCAGCCAGCTGTCACGCAACACCTTGCTCAGCCATGCCTGTGGCGTGGGCAGCGCGCTGTCGGACGAGCAGACCCGGGCGATCATGTGCGCGGCGATCATCAACTTCTGCCAGGGCCGTTCCGGCCTTCAGCGCAAGGTGGTCGAGGCGCTGCTGACCCTGCTCAACCAGCACATCACCCCGCAGGTTCCGAAGCAGGGGTCGGTGGGGTATCTGACCCATATGGCGCATATCAGCATCAGCTTGCTCGGCGTCGGCCAGGTCAGCTATCGCGGCCAGATCGTGCCGGCGCAACAGGCCTTGGCCGAGGTCGGCCTGGCGCCGGTCAAACTGGGTGCCAAGGATGGCCTGTGCCTGGTCAACGGCACCCCGTGCATGACCGGCCTGAGCTGCCTGTCTCTGGATGACGCCACGCGTTTGAGCCAATGGGCGGACGTCATCAGCGCCATGAGCTTCGAGGCCCTGCGCGGCCAACTCGATGCCTTCGACCCTGAAATCATCGCGCTCAAACCGCACCCCGGCATGCAGCGGGTGGGCAGCAATCTGCGTCGCCTGCTCGACGGTAGCGAAGTCATTGCCAGCAGCCATGGCATCCGCACCCAGGACGCCTTGAGCATTCGCTCGATCCCGCAGGTTCATGGCGCCGCGCGCGATCAGCTGGAACACGCCGCAAGGCAGATCGAAACCGAACTCAACTCCACCACCGACAACCCGATGTTGCTGGGTACACCCGAGTCATACCGGGTGGTTTCCCAGGCGAATCCGCACGGCCAGTCGGTGGCCATGGCGGCCGACTTGCTGGCCATCGCGGTGGCCGAGATCGGGGCGATTGCCGAGCGTCGCCTCGATCGCCTGATCAACCCGTTGGTCAGCGGTCTGCCGGCCTTCCTGGTCAGCCAGCCGGGTGTGAACTCGGGCATGATGATTGTCCAGTACGTGGCCGCGTCGCTCTGTGCCGAAAACCGTCAGCTGGCACAGCCGGCCGTGATCGACAACTACGTCACCTCCGGGCTGCAGGAGGATCATCTGAGCATGGGCACCAATGCCGGGTTGAAGCTGCACCGCGCCCTGGAGAACTGCACGCAGATCCTCGCCATCGAATACCTGTTGGCGGCCCAGGCATTCGAGTTCCTCAAGGAGCAGCGCTTTGGCGCAGGCACCCACGTTGCCTGGCGGTTGTTGCGCGAACGGGTCCCGGCCTATGCCCAGGATCGTTGGTTGGCCCCGGATATCGCCAGCAGTGCATCGATCCTGAAGGACCCCGGTCTGCTTGGCGCGGCCTTCCCCGAGCTGCTGTGACAGGGGAGGGCGCCTGGCTGTTCCGAGTCGTGCGGGGTTATTCCGAGTGCAGCCGGGGGGAGGCTGGCTGCAAACGGGTGTTCACTTCAAACGCTGCCTTCACGTTCGATGACCAGAATCCGCGCTTGGCCGCGAGGATGGGCAACATGTTCACAACCAACCCCGGCGAAAAACACGTCACCCACCATCAATGTCACAACCTGCTCAATGCCTGACTCGCGATAATGCATATCGACTGTGCCGTCGAGAACGGCGAATACCTCCTCGCCGTCATTGACATGCCACTTGTACGGTTGGTCGGTCCAGTGCAGCCGGACGGTGGTGCCATCCATGTTGGCGATGTCCTCTGCACCCCAGGCGCGAGTGGCTGTGAAATCCTTGCTACGAATGACTTTCATTGATCGTGGCTCTCGAAAAGGCAGTGAGCTTGTCCCAATGGCTTCCCACCGCCAAGGGCCGTTTTGGGGCGAGCGCTGTCACTATCGAGTAATGGCTTTGGCCATTTCCGACGTTCCAGCCCAACCGATCTGCTCATAGACCGGTTTGCCAGTCTCGGTGGCGTGCAGGACTGCGAAGGTGATGCCCCGGCGAGCGAACTCGGCGTCGGCAGCTTGCATCAAGGCCGAAGCCAGGCCGCGGCGGCGGTAGGCCGGCTGGACGTAAACATTCAGCACGTACCCGCGTTTGTCCAGGGTTGGGTGGGAGGGATGGGGCGGCCAATCGATGCTCATCAGGCCGATGGCTGCGACCGGTTGCTCGCCATCCAGGAGTTTGAAGCCGTAATACCGACCGTCACCGAGCCGCTCCTCCAACCATGGGCGAAAGTGCTGGGTCATGATCCGTAGTTGTTCAGGATTGCCACCTGCTTCAAGAAACATGTCCTGGCGATGGGCGCAGATCATTTCTGCGTCGGAGGGGCCAACGGGCTGGCACTCCAGACCGGAAAACGCTGTACATCCTTGTAGTTCGATCATCGTTAATCCAGCGTCAGTGGCATTGATTGATGAGGTGGCAGCCTATGGCATCTTCCGGCGGATGTGCAATGGCTCGGACAGGCTGCACATGGCCCATGGCGGACTTTCACCGTCATCAAGTTGAACACGCCGCCGGTGCTGTGGCCGAGTGTTCGATCTTCTGCGACATATCGTGTTCTCACTTCAGACTCCATTCAGATTCGACCCCGATAATGCTCTGCGTCAAGCCCGATCGGAGGAGTTCCATGAACGAATCTCAATGGAGCAGCCTGCTTCCGCTTCCTATAGGCAGTCATGCCGACCATCACGCGCGGCTGTCGCTGCATCTGGCAGGCGACTCTTCACGCGAGGATCTGGAGCACTTCATCCACCAGTGCTTTGCCACCGTGCACCAAGCGGATGTGCAGCATTACCTGCCAGAGCTGCTGGCATTGCATGACAGCCACGGACGGCTGATCGCAGCGGCCGGCATGCGACCCGCCAGCGACGGTCCTCTGTTTCTCGAGCGGTATCTGGACGCGCCTTTGGAGGCCGCCGTTTCGCAGATCGCTGGCGTTGCCCTGGACCGTTCATGCATGGTCGAAGTGGGCAACCTGGCTTCACTCAGCGCTGGCAGCGCCCGAATCATGATCATTGCCGTAACCTGGTTGTTGGCCACGCGTGGCTTGGCCTGGGTGGCATTCACCGGCGCGGCGACGCTGATCAACAGCTTTCAACGGCTGGGCCTGATGCCCACCGTTCTGGCTGCGGCCGATCCTGAGCGCTTGCAGGGGCAGGCTAATCAGTGGGGGACGTACTACGACCAACGGCCACAGGTGTTCGCCGGCAACATCGGCCATGGCTTCGATGCCCTGACCCGGGCGGGGGTGTTTCAGCGGCTTGGGTTCCCCAACCTGGCCCAGGAGACCGGTCATGCCGCATGAACTGCAGCTCTTTCAGGCGTTGTTGCTCCAGCATGCCCAGCACAATCCTGATGCTGTCGCTGTTCAGGGCCCGGTTCAGCGTTTCACCTACCGGCAATTGCTCGACGAGGTCGAATCCTGTGTAGCCCGCTTGCTGGGCCAGCCACCAGGCACGTTGGTCATGGTGCTGGATAACGGGCCTGAATTGCTCTTCTGGGACCTGGCGGCTCTTTTTGCCGAGCGCACTTGTGTGATCGTACCGCCGTTCTTCAGCGCGGCTCAGCTCCGACACTGCCTGCAGCAGAGTGGTGCCACGATCGTGCGGTGCGAGACGCAGTGGACCGCCCAACTCCTCGAGCAAGGTTTTACCCAGCAGCCGGCAGAAGGCTTCCTGGCGCGTGACGGCGCCGTCGCGCCTGAATTGCCAGCGGGCACCGCAAAGATTACCTATACCTCCGGCAGTACCGGGAGGCCCAAGGGCGTATGCCTGGGCGCCGAAGCCATGCTGCGTGTCGCGCGGGAGCTGGAGGCTGCAAGCCGACCAACCGAGCCTCAGCGCTACCTGGCTGTATTGCCACTGGGTGTATTGCTGGAAAACCTCGGCGTATATGCCGCGCTCATGGCGGGCGCCTGCGTCCAGCTCTACCCGCAGCAACAGTTGGGCATGGGCGGCGCAAGCCAGGTGGATTTCAAGCGCTTGCTCGCTGCGATTGCCCTGAGCGGTGCGCACAGTCTGATCCTCGTGCCGCAACTGCTGATGGGGCTGGTCACCGCCATCGAGCGCGGACTCATGCGCGTTGGCCCACTGCGCTTCGTGGCAGTGGGCGGCGCCCGGGTATCAACCAACCTGCTGGCCAGGGCCGATGCAGTCGGCTTGCCGGTATTCGAAGGCTATGGTTTGTCCGAATGTGCCTCGGTGGTCGCGCTGAACCGACCAGGGGCCGTTCGCCCTGGCAGCGTCGGCAAGCCCTTGCCCCATGTACAGGTGCGCATTGCTGAGGACGGTGAGGTGCTGGTGGCTGGCTCGACCTTGCTGGGCTACCTGCAAGAGGCGCCGGTCACCGGCGAGTGGTGGGCGACCGGCGACCTCGGTCACCTCGACGAAGAGGGCTACCTGTACCTTGACGGACGCATAAAGCACCAGTTCATCACCAGCTTCGGTCGAAACGTCAACCCGGAGTGGGTGGAGTCGGAGCTGACTCAGGGCGGCGTGATTGCACAGGCATTCGTGCATGGCGAAGCCTTGCCGCACAACCTGGCGCTGCTCTGGCCGCTGGACCCCACCGCCAGCGACGAGGCTATCGAGCAGGTCGTTCAGCACTGTAACGCGCAGCTGCCCGATTACGCCCAGGTGCATGCCTGGCGCCGCTTGCCGGCCCCGCTAAGCCCCATTGATGAAACCCTGACTGCCAACGGCCGCCCACGGCGCGAGGCGATCTTGCAGCGTTACCACACCCTGTTATCCGACATCGCGTTGTGAGGTTCACCATGTCATTTTTCGATGCTTTGCAAACACAAACTGCCGAGGCGCGTCAGGCGTTGTTCGCAGTGCCGGTAATCCGGGATGCGTTGGCTGGCCAGGTCAGCCTTGACAGCTACGTCGCCTTCTTGACCCAGGCCTACCACCATGTCCGCCATACGGTGCCGCTGATGATGGCCTGTGGCGCGCGTTTGCCGTCGCGCCTGGAATGGCTGCGCGGTGCCGTGTGCGAATACATCGATGAGGAGTACGGCCACGAACAGTGGATTCTCAACGACATCAAGGCCTGCGGCGGCGACTGGGAGGCCGTGCGTGATGGTCGGCCAGCGCTGCCAATCGAGTTGATGGTCGCCTACCTCTACGACCTGATTGCACGCGGCAACCCTGTCGGGCTGTTCGGCATGGTCAACGTGCTTGAGGGCACCAGTATCGCTCTGGCCACGCAGGCGGCGGGCACCATCCAGAGCACGCTGGGCTTGCCTGGCCAGGCGTTCAGCTATCTCAGCTCCCATGGTGCGCTCGACCAGGACCACATGGTGACCTACAAGCAGTTGATGGACCGCCTCGATGACGAGGGCGACCAGCAGGCTGTCATCCACGCCGCCAAGGTCGTCTACCGCTTGTACACCAAGATGTTCCAGGGCTTGCCGCGCGCCGGGCAGCGTGAGGTGCGCCATGCGCTTGCCTGAATCCGTGGTGGTCCTCACTGGCGCCAGTGGGGGGATTGGTCTGGAGCTGGCCGAGCAGCTGTGCGCTGCTGGTGCCCAGGTGCTGGCGGTCAGCCGGCACATGGGCAAGCTGGCTGGCCTGATGAATAGGTACCCGGACCGCTTGTGCTGGCAAGAAGCCGACCTGCGCAGCCAGGCAGGGCGCGAACAAGTCGTTGGCCGAGCCCGCAAGATGGGCAATGTCAACGTTCTGATCAACGCTGCCGGAGTGAACCGCTTCGCCCTGCTCGACCAGCTGGACGAGCACGAGCTCGATGAGCTGCTGGACATCAATCTGAAGGCCCCGCTGCAACTGACACGTGGTTGCCTGCCGTTGCTGCGCGCCCAACCCAAGGCGCTGGTGGTCAATGTCGGGTCCACCTATGGCTCGATCGGTTACCCCGGTTATGCCTCCTACTGCGCCAGCAAGTTCGCCCTGCGTGGTTTTTCAGAAGCGCTGCGGCGCGAATTGGCCGACACCACGGTGAATGTGCTCTATGCAGCGCCCCGCGCGACCCGAACGGCGATGAACAGCAGTGCTGCGACAGCGCTCAATCAGGCGTTGAAAGTCGGCATGGACGACCCGGCGGATGTCGCCCGTGCGGTGCTTGAGGCCGTGCAGTCCGAACGCAGCGAGCTGTACCTGGGCTGGCCGGAAAAGCTCTTCGTGCGCATCAACGGCATGTTGCCGGGAATAGTCGACCGCGCACTACGCAAGCAATTGCCTGTCATTCGCCGCTACATCGGTAGCCACTCCAAGGAGTCGATCAAATGAAGCGACTGTTCATCGCCAGCTTGCTGGCATTCGCCCCCTTTACCTGGGCACTCGATCAGACAGGCACGCAGCACCTGAGTGACCTGCAGCAGCGCTGGGCACAGATCCAGTACCAGTTACCCAAGGACAAACGCGCTGATGCCTTCGAAAAGCTGGCAGGTGATGCGGCGGCCTTCGTTCATCAGTACCCCGGTACCCCAGAGCCATTGATCTGGGAGGGCATCATCAACAGCAGCTGGGCGGGGGCCACCGGTGGCCTTGGAGCGCTAGGCAAGGTCAAGGCGGCGAAGGCCAGCCTGGAGCAGGCCATGAAACTGGACCCCAACGCCCTGCAGGGCTCGGCCTATACCAGCCTGGGCACGCTGTACGATCAAGTGCCCGGCTGGCCGATTGGTTTCGGTGATGCCGAGATGGCCGACAAGATGCTGCGCAAAGCCTTGCAGATCAACCCCAGCGGTATCGATAGCAACTATTTCTGGGCTGATCATCTGTATCGGCAAAAGCGCTACCCGGAGGCTACCGCAGCCCTGCACAAAGCCTTGCAGGCACCGCTCCGCCCGGGGCGTGAGCTGGCTGATCAGGGCCGTCGCGCGGATATCGATGCTTTACTCAAGGCGATCAAGGACAAACAGGACTGAACATGCGGCTTTTGCTGGTCGAGGACGATAGCGCCCTGGGAGAAGGGATATGCGACGGTTTGCGCCAGGAGGGCTATACCCTCGACTGGTTGCATGACGGTGTCAGTGGCTTGCATGCGTTGCAGCACGAGACCTTCGACCTGGTGATCCTGGATCTTGGATTGCCCCGCATGGATGGCATTGAACTCCTGCGGCGGGTACGCGCCGGCGGCAACAGCCTGCCGGTGCTGATCCTCACTGCAAGGGATGCCCTTGATGATCGCATCACCGGCCTCGATGCCGGCGCCGACGATTACTTGGTCAAGCCGTTCGATCTCAACGAGCTGAAGGCACGCTTGCGTGCGTTGCTCAGGCGCAGCGCCGGGCGCGCCAAGGTCATGATCGAGCATGCCGGAGTCAGCCTCGACCCAGCTACCCAGCAAGTGCATTACAACGGCGTTGAAGTGGTGCTGACCCCGAAGGAGTACATGCTGCTGCACGAGTTGCTGGCGCAGCCAGGCAAGGTCTTTACCCGTGAGCGCCTGACCCAGCTGCTGTATGGCTGGGATGAGGAGCCCGAGAGCAATACGCTGGAGGTGAACATCTACCACCTGCGCAAGAAGCTGTTCAACGGGCTGATCCGCACGGTGCGCGGCATTGGCTATCTGGTCGAGGCCAAGGCATGAGCTCGCTGCGCCAACGCACCCTGTGGCGGGTGATGCTGTTGCTGCTGCTGGGGACCGGCCTGCTGGCGCTCTACAACTACCACGACAGCCGCCATGAAATTAACGAGGTGTACGACGCGCACCTGGCCCAGAACGCGCGCTTGCTGCAGGGCGTCATGAGCCTGCCGGTGCAAAGTGGCTCGCGTGAAGCGATGTACCAGGCATTCAACCAGGCATTGGCCCAGGCAGGTCACCATCGGGTAGGCCACCCCTACGAGAGCAAGCTGGCATTCCAGGTCTGGCAGGAGGGCGCTGGCCTGCTGGTGCACACACCCAGTGCACCGACCATCGACCCGCCACCGACGGCCCCCGGCTTCTACGACTTTTCCAGTGGGGGCGAGCAATGGCGCGGTTTTGTACTGCCGGTTCCGGAACGACACTGGGTGATCTGGGTGGGCGAGCGTGACGATGTGCGCTACGACTTGATCGACCGCATCGTTCGCCACACCCTGTTCCCGTTCCTGTTAGGCAGCCTGGTGCTGGCACTGCTGGTTTGGGTCGCTATCGGCTGGGGACTGCGGCCGTTGCAGAACATGGCCAACATCATCCGTGGGCGTCACGCCGATTCGCTGGAGCCGCTGCAGTTGGTGCCGCTGCCCTCGGAGCTGGAACCCATGCAGGCCGCCATCAACCGCTTGTTGGCGCAGATCGAGGACTTGTTGCGGCGCGAGCATCGCTTCATTGCCGATGCCGCCCACGAAATGCGCACACCCCTGGCCGTTCTCCGCCTGCATGCGCAGAACGCACTGGAAGCCCGCAACGAGACCGAGCGGCACAAAGCGCTGGGCTTTCTGATGGGCGGGGTCGACCGACTCACCCGGGTTGTCAACCAGCTGCTGACGCTGGCCCGAGTCGAACCACGGCTGGGGCAGCGAGCCAGCACTCAGGTCGACCTGGCCGAAGTGGTCACCGAGACCTTGGCTGACCTGACCCCGTGGATACTGGACCGAGGCCTGGAGCCCTCGTTGGACATTGCTGAAGGCGACCATCACCTGGCGATCGATCCCGGCGCCCTGGGTATCGCGCTGCAGAACCTGGTGTCCAACGCGGTGGAGCACTCACCGCCTGCTGGGCGCATCACGGTGTCGCTCAGGCGTCTGGACGATCACTTCGAGCTGGTCGTCGAGGACGAGGGGCCGGGTATCGATGAAGCGAGTCTGTCGCGCGTATTCGAGCGTTTCTACAGCCGTAATAGCCCGAATGGTGCAGGCCTTGGGCTTTCCATCGTGGCGACCATCGTTGACCGGATGGGCGGGCAGGTACGTCTGCATAATCGATCAGGCGGCGGGCTAGCCGCCACTTTGCTGTTTCCAGTGGGTTGAAGCCCCCAGCACGTCAACCAGGCTAGGCCAGGCATGACTGGCTCGAATGGTTGCTTTCGACCCATAGCGGCCCTCGTGGAGGTACTAGGGTTTGTACGAAAAGTCGCCGAGCGGCGATCAGGCAAGGCGAAAACAGGCGAGGAAGCGGAGTTTACGGGTTGTAAATGAGCATTCCGAGCCTGTTTTCAACGCAGCATGATCGTCGCGCAGGCACTTTTCGTACAAAGCCTAACGACCAACAGCAGCCATTCGACGCTGGCAGTTATTGGCCAGTAAGAGGCATGCAGGTGGTCAGGTAAGTGGGAGAGTAATCAGACCGTTGGCAATGGCACTGGCTTCAAGCTTCGCATGCTCCGTGTTCAGCAAGGCATAAGCAGCTTGTAGCGTGGCGATCTTCGCTTGGATATCGGCCATCTTGCTGGCGACCAAGGCTGCACCTTGCGCGCAATCGATCTTGTTGCCTCGCTTGGCTGCAAGAATTTCTCCAATCTCAGCCAGGGAAAAACCGCCACTCTGGGCGCTTTGAATAAATACCAGATCAACAACCGTCTGATCGCTGTAGCTGCGGTAATTGTTGGCTTGTCGTTGTGCCACGATAAGCCCGAGCTGTTCGTAATAGCGCAATGCATGCCGGCCAACGCCACTGCGGCGCTCCAATTCTCCAACGTTCACACTAAAAACTCCTTGACTGTAGAGTGCACTCTACACCTTAGCCTGCACCCATTATCCAAACCGGGAATCAGGCATGAGCGTGGAATGCTTCGTTACAGGCGGCAGTGGATTTGTGGGGCAACATTTACTGGCCCGTCTTACTGCGGCAGGGTACAAGACCTGGGTGCTTATGCGCACTCCGGGGAAGATTGAGCGTCTCAGAAAGCAAGTAGGTCAACTGGGCGGTAATCCTGGGTGTATCCATCCCGTCGAGGGCGATATAAGCAGAGAGGGGCTTGGGCTCAGCGAGGCGGGCAAGCAGTGCGTGTCTTCGGTCTCTGTGATCTTCCACCTCGCGGCGGAGTTTTCCTGGGGGCTGTCCATGGAGCGCGCCCGAGCCGTCAATGTGCAAGGGGCGCTGAGCGTCGCCAAACTTGCGGCGAGCCAACGCATCCGATTGCTGATGGTAGGCGGCTTCATGCTGCAAAACCATAAACACCTTGCCAGTATCGGTGTTGATGAAGAGTGCCCCGAAAATACAAATTGGCCCTCAGTCTACGGCCGTGTAGGTGGCTACGAAGGCAGCAAGATCGAGTCCCATTTTGCAGTCATCCGTTATATGCAGGATGCGGGCGCGGACTGCACCATTGTTCATCCTGCGACGGTGTGTGGCCACAGCGAGAGTGGCCACATCCTGGAAGGACAGCCTCTGGTCGAACTCATTCGAAATCTGGCACAAGGTCGGTTCAGAGCGGTCCCCGGTTCTTCCAGGCACTGGTTGCCCATAGTCAGCGTCGACTACCTGGTGGCGATGATGACCCATGTGGCGTTTGATCCCTCGATGGCCAACCGGCAGGCCCTGGCGCTCTATGAGCACACATTGAGCCTGCAGGGGATGCTTGAGCAGATCGCAGGAACGCTAGAGGTCAAGGCGCCGCGCCGGCATATACCGATAGGGTTGCTCAGGTGGCTTTTGATGATTCCCGGGCTGGCAGCACGATTTGCGATCAGCGCCGAGTCATTGGACTTTATCCAGACGCAGCGCTTCGACATGAGCAATAGCGAGCAATTAGAACGGAAGTATCAGTTAACACATCCCGATATGGCGCGCGCGTTGGAAAAGACGGTGCGCTACGTCGTGGATCACTTTCCGCACTGAGGCAGCCCCAGTCACCGTTCGACTTGATCCACGTACTACGCTGGCCTAGCACTCAGTGAATCCCGTCGCATCAAGTGATGGCCATTTGACTTCATCTTTTTTGATTTTTGATAATTTTGATGCGAAGAGGACGAATTTAGAATCGTAGCTACTCTGTCCAAAGACCATGAACCCCTGCTGGCAGTTGCCAAACCGGTACAGCGCTTTAGTCAAAAGGAGCTTGCAATGACTTATTTCGCGAAACCGTTCAGCAACTGCAGCCGCTCTGCGTCGGCGGGCAGAATCTGGAAGCTCAGTTCGACTTTCTTCTTGGCGACCGCCATGGCCATGGCATCACAAGCCTGGGCGCAAGAGCTGGCCAAGCCGGCCACTGCCGCCACCAAGGCCGCGAACGACGCCCTGCTCAAGGAGCTGCCGTTCAACGACAAGACTTCCTTCGAGCTGGCCCACAAGGGCTTTATCGCGCCCCTGCCGAAAGAGCCGATCAAGGGCCCCTCAGGCAACTTGATCTGGGACCCGGGCAAGTACGCGTTCATCAAGGAAGGCGAAGCAGCACCCGCTTCGACCAACCCCAGCCTCTGGCGGCAATCGCAGTTGATCAACATTTCCGGCCTGTTTGAAGTTACCGACGGCATCTATCAGGTGCGTAACTACGATCTGTCGAACATGACCATTGTCGAGGGCAAGGAAGGCATCACCATCTTCGACCCACTGATCTCCTCGGAAACCGCCAAGGCAGCGCTCGACCTTTACTATCAGCATCGGCCGAAAAAACCGGTAGTTGCCGTGATCTACACCCATAGTCACGTCGACCATTACGGCGGTGTGCGCGGCGTGGTGAACGAGGACGACGTCAAGGCCGGCAAGGTCAAGATCTATGCGCCCAAGGGCTTCCTCGAGCATGCCGTGGCCGAGAACGTGATGGCCGGTACCGCCATGAGCCGCCGTGCCAGCTACATGTACGGCAACCTGCTGCCGCCAAGCGAAACTGGCCAGCTCGGTGCCGGCCTGGGCACCACCACCTCCGCCGGCACCGTGACCCTGATTCCGCCCACCGACATCATCGAGAAGACCGGCGAAAAGCGCACGATCGACGGCCTGACATACGAGTTCCTCTATGCGCCAGGCAGCGAGGCCCCGGCCGAGATGCTCTATTACATTCACGAGAAGAAGGCGCTGAACACCGCCGAGGACTCCACGCACACCTTGCACAACACCTATTCCCTGCGCGGGGCGAAGATTCGCGAGCCTCTGCCTTGGTCCAAATACCTCAACGAAGCGCTAAAAATGTGGGGTGACGACGTGCAGGTCATGTACGCCATGCACCATTGGCCGGTCTGGGGCAACAAGGAGGTCAAGGATCAGCTGTCATCGCAGCGGGACATGTATCGCTATATCAACGATGAGACCCTGCGCCTGGCCAACAAGGGCTACACCATGACCGAGATCGCCGAGCAGGTGAAATTGCCTCCGTCGATCGCCAACCGCTTCTCCAACCGCGGCTACTACGGCTCGCTCAACCACAACGTCAAGGCCACCTACGTGCTGCACCTGGGCTGGTTCATTGGCAACCCCGCCACCTTGTGGGAGCTGCCGCCGGATGAGCAAGCCAAGCGCTACGTCGACATGATGGGCGGAGCCGACGCTGTGCTGAAAAAGGCCAAGGAGTACTACGACAAGGGTGACTATCGTTGGGTGGCCGAGGTGGTCAACCATGTCGTCTTCGCCGACCCGAGTAACCAAGCGGCGAAGAATCTTCAAGCCGACACGCTGGAGCAACTGGGTTACCAGGCCGAGAGTGGCCCGTGGCGCAACTTCTATCTGACCGGTGCCCAGGAACTGCGCAATGGTGTACAGAAACTGCCAACACCGGACACGGCGAGCCCAGACACCGTCAAGGCGATGGATCTGGACCTGTTCTTCGACTTCCTGGCCATGCGTCTGAAAGGGCCTGAAGTGGGTGACAAGCACATCACCCTCAACCTGGACTTCACCGACCTCAAGCAGAAGTACACGCTGGAGATGGTCAACGGCGTACTCAACCACACCGAGGGCATGCAAGCCAAGGATGCCGACGCAAGCATCAGCCTGACCCGTGACACGTTGAACAACATCATGCTCAAGCAGACCACGCTCAAGGATGCAGTCAGCAAAGGCGATGTGAAGATCGACGGTGCCGAGGGCAAGCTTGAGGAGCTGATGAGCTACATGGATAACTTCGAGTTCTGGTTCCCGATCGTCACACCTTGAATACTTGCTTGATGCAGTTGGGCGGCAAGCAGGACACCGAGTATTCGGTGTCCTGCTGTTTCTAACGTGTGGAGCAAGGGACTATGACCACGACATATGGAATCAGCAGGCGAAAGCGCGAATAGCCCTACTCAGCGGAAAAGGCATTTAGGTCTTGTACGAAAAGTATGGTCATCCATCGTTGTGGGCGCGGCGGTGCGCTGATGCGACTTGCCTCGCGATCTGCAGCATCTTCCGGCGGATGTGCAATGGCTCGGCGGGGAAGGGGAGCAACATGACAGGGCGCGGGCGTTGAACTGGGCATCCCCAGAACCTGCGAGCTGTGAAGCTGCTAAAGGCCCAGAGTGTGTAAAACACATAGACAAGCCCCTGCTATGACTCCTCAGAATTCATCGCCAGAGAAAAGCGACAAGGGAGCGCAAAGATCAAAAAATGGATTTCATCTCTGACTTTTTATTCACGCTGTTAGCTCACCGAGTAGGCGTTTACGTGCTGGGCTTGTTTTGTGGGGGCCGGTTCAAGGGAGAAAGCGGGTTTGCCTGGGGCTGGGCTGTCGCGGTTGGTGGGTTAGTACTGTTCGCACCGTTCGTGGCTTTCATCGCCTTGCTTATTTATGCAAGAGGGTGAACTGAAGACCGTTGAATCACTCCTGACTTTGCTGGCTCGTGAAGACCGCGACTGCCCCAATTGGGTAAACGGCCCCAGAATGACATCCAATAAGCAGCTATCTTGAGAAACCGGTTTATGCCGTATGCAGCCCCTGGCGAAGGTCTGCTCTGGGTCGAAAGCAGTTATTCACGACCGGCAACTAGCGACCCGAAGCTGTCATTGAGCCCAAAAACAATCTTTGTGGGAGCGGGTTTATCGAGGCGTCGAACCGCCGCGAACACCGGCACAGCCGGTGCCATCCACCGCGGCG
>NZ_VZZR01000026.1:0-66249 GCF_009650555.1 Pseudomonas sp. EMN2 | reverse complement strand
TTCACAGGAATAATTGGCCCGAAACAAACTGTGGGAGCTGGCTTGCCAGCGATGCGCCGCGCGGGCGGCGCTCGATCTCACAGGCGCTGTAAATCTTTCGCCCTGCACCTGGCGGCCTTCACACAATATCCCGCCCTACACCTGGTGGCCCACATCCCCACCCTGCTGCTCGAGCAACACCAACACCCCAACGATCAGCGCGCGCATGCCTTCGCTCAACTCGACCTCCATCTCCTGCTCTTCCTGCACGCAATCCGCGTCCAGCACCGGCTCGCGCTTGGCCACGGTATAGACCGTATCGGCCACCGCAAAGCCATGGAACGCCACCGTCGACAACAGCCAGCGCGCCTGCTCCGGCGACAGGCCATACACCTCGGCGATATGGACCTGATGCTCATGGATCTTGCCGATCATCGCCTCGGTCGCCGCCAGCCGGCGTATCACGTAGGGCGTCAGCCCAGGATGGGCCTTGACGAAGGCCTGCACCGAGGCCGCGAAACGCAGCAGGTAGGCCTGCAGGCCTTCTTCAGCGCCATCACTCGCCCGGGGGATCTGCCAGCGCTGGAAGATTTCCTCGGCCACCAGGCACTTGAGCGCGTCGATGTTCGCCACGTGCTTGTACAGCGCCATATGGCTCACCCCCAACGCGGCGGCCACACCCACGAAGGTGAGGCAAGGCAGGCCAATGGCGATGCTCACGTCGGCGATGCGTTCACGGGTAATGGTGCGCGGGCGCCCGCGACCGGGTGAGGGTTGTGATGGTTGCATCAGTTGCTCCTGGCTCGGTGGAGACAGACTTGTAGCCGTCTTGTCTGGTTTTCGCAAATTAGTTTATAGTCATGCAACTAATTAATCCGCAGCTGCCCAGGCCCGTTTCATGTCTGATTCATGCCCCACGCCCAACACTGCCGCACCGCCCAAAACCAAGGCGCGCGGCCCCATCAGCCGTGTACTTGCGCCCATCCGCGGGCAGTTGATCGTAGCCGCCGTGCTGGCGGCTGCGGGTTCGATGCTGACCCTGGTGCCGCTGGCCGGCATCGAGCAGATTGCGCGCCTGGCCTTGAGCAACGCCGGCACGGCCGCCGATATCGGCCGGGTGGTTTGCATTAGCGTGGCCTGCCTGTTCGTCGGCATGGCACTGATCACCGCCGGTGAGCTGCTGGCACACCGGGCCGACAACCGCATCACCCACCAGCTGCGCGTGGCCATCGGCCAGCGCCTGATGCAGGTGCCGCTTGGCTGGTTCACCGAGCGCGCCTCCAGTGAGGTCAAGCGGGCGATGCAAGACGACATCGGCACCCTGCACAGCCTCACCGCGCACTTCTTCACCACCCTTGGCCGGGCTCTGGGCGCCGTGCTGATTTCGGTGGTCTACCTGTTCGCCATGGACTGGCGCCTGGCCCTGGTGTCGTTGCTGCCCTTCCCCGCCTTCTTTGTGTTCCTGCGCCGGGCGATGCAGGCCAGCGCCACGCACATGGACGCGGTGATCACTGGCATGGCGCGCATCGATGACGCGGTGGTCGAGTTCGTCAACGGCATGCCGTTGGTCAAGGCCTTCGGCGACCGAGGCAATGCCCAGGACCGCTACCGCGCCGCCGTCGAGGCCTTCGCCCAGACCTTCACTGGCTTCACCCGCCCGCTGGTGGCGTCGATGGCCAAGGCCAATGCGCTCGTCGCGCCGGTGACGGTACTGGGCCTGGTGCTGCTGGCCGGCATGCTGTTCATTGCCCTGGGCTGGATCGAGCCGCTGCAACTGCTGCCCTTCGCCCTGGTGACACCGGGCCTGTGCGCTCCGCTGCACCTGCTGCACTACATCACCCACGACCTGAACAACGCGGTCGGCGCCGCGCAGCGGGTCCATGCCCTGCTGGACACGCCCGTACTGCCCGCGCCGGCCACCGGCCGCTCGCCCAACGGCAACGAGGTCCGGGTGGAGCAGCTCAGCCACGCCTACAGCCCCGGCAACCCTGTGCTCAACAACCTCAGCTTCACCCTGGCCCCCGGCACCATCACCGCCATCGTCGGCCCATCTGGCGCCGGCAAATCCACCGTGGCGCGCCTGCTGCTGCGCTTCTTCGACCCCGACAGCGGGCGCATCACCCTCGGCGGCGTCGACCTGCGGGATATCCAGACGCAGGCGCTGTACCAGCACATCGGTTTCGTCCTGCAGGAAGTACGGCTGATACACGCCAGCGTGGCCGACAACATCGCCCTGGGCCGGCCAACGGCGACCCGCGAACAGATCGAAGCGGCAGCCCGCCTGGCCAACATTCATCAACGCATCATGCAGCTGCCACGCGGCTACGACTCGGTGCTCGGCGAAGACGCGCAGCTGTCCGGCGGCGAGCAGCAGCGCCTGAGCATCGCCCGCGCGGTGCTGCTCGACCCGCCGCTGCTGGTGCTGGACGAAGCCACCGCTGCCGTCGATGCCGACAGCGAAGCGGCGATCCAGACGGCGCTGTCGCGCTTCGCCCAGGGCCGCACCTTGCTGGTCATCGCGCATCGGCTGGACACGGTGATGCACGCCGACCAGATCCTGGTGCTCGACCAAGGCGAGCTACGCGAACAGGGCCGCCACGCCGAACTGCTCGAGCGCCAAGGCTTGTATGCCCGGCTCTGGGCCCAAGGGCATTACCAGGACACCGAGAAAAAGGCGCTGCCGGCATGCTGAGAACCTTCATTCGACTGCTGGGCGACAGCGCCCCGGCATTGCGCCGCTATGTGCTGATGACCGTGCTGTATGGCGTATTCAGCGGCCTGACCATCAGCACCCTGGCGCCGCTGATGCTGCGCCTGTTGCAGGGCGATGCCCGTGGCGCCGCTGCCTGGCTGCTGGCGCTGGCCGCTGGCGTGGGCCTGTGCTGGTTCTGGCGACGCCCTGTGGAACTGGCCGGCATCGCCCTGGCCAGCGCAGTGCTGCGCGGTGGCCGCCTGCACCTTGGCGAACGGGTGGCGCGGCTGCCGCTGGGCTGGTTCACCCCGGACAACACCGCCCGGCTGGGGCATGTCATCACCCAGGGCATGATGGGCGTGGCCCAGTTGCCGGCCCATGTGCTCACCCCCTTGATCAGCGGCGTGGTGATGCCGCTGGTGCTGTTGCCGGCACTGTATGCGCTGCATGGGCCATTGGGCCTGATCGCCTTGCTGGCCCTGCCGGCGCTGCTCGCGGTGTTGCTGCTCAGCGCCCGCCTGGGCCGCCAGGGCGATGCGGCGTACCAACAGCATTTCGCCCACGCCAGCCAGCGCATGGTCGAGTTCGCCCAGGCCCAGTCGGTGCTGCGCGCCTTCAATGGCGCCGGTGGTGGCACGCGGCTGCTGGAACAAAGCCTGGAGCGCCAGCGCCGCAGCGGCATGGGCCTGATCCTGCGCTCGGCGCTGTCGGCGCTGCTCAACAGCTGGGCGGTGCAGGCGACCTTCGCGGCGTTGCTGATGGCCGCCGGCCTGTGGTTCAGCCGCCAGCTGGGTGGCCAGCCGCAGGAGGTGGTGGCGGTGGTCGTGGCCCTGGCCTTGGCCTGCCGATTCATCGACCCGCTGCAGGACGTGGCCAGCCATGTCGAGATCCTGCGCGGTGCCCAGGGCCAGCTCAAGGAGATCGAACGGATCCTGGCGGCCGAGCCGCTGCCGGAGCCGCTTTCGCCCGAACTACCAGCGGGCAATGCCATCGAGCTGCAGGGGGTGAGCCTGCGCTACAGCGCCGAGGGGCCCGATGTGCTGCGTGACCTTGATCTGCACATCCCGGCAGGCCGCATGACGGCAATCATCGGTGCCTCGGGCTCGGGCAAGAGCTCGTTGCTGCGCCTGATCGCACGTTTCTTCGATGCCACTCAAGGCAGCGTGCGAATCGGCGGCGTGGACGTGCGGCAGATGGCCCGCTGCACCCTGACCGACACGGTCAGCCAGGTGCTGCAGGACACCTGGCTGTTCCAGGGCAGCATTGCCGACAACATCCGCATCGGCAAACCCGAGGCCAGCGCTGCCGAAGTGCTGCAGGCCGCCCGCCTGGCGGGCCTGGAGAGCGTCGTGCAGCGCCTGCCAGAGGGCCTCGACACCTCGGTCGGCGAAGGTGGCGCGCAGCTGTCGGGGGGCGAACGCCAACGGGTGACCATTGCCCGTGCACTGATCAAGCAGGCCCCGGTGCTGCTGGTAGATGAAGCGACCGCGGCCCTCGATGCCGACAACCAGGCGCTGATCGTCGCTACCCTGCACAGCCTGCGCGGGCGCTGCACGCAAGTGGTCATCGCCCACCAGCTCGCCACCGTGGCCCTGGCCGACCATATCGTGGTGCTGGACGCCGGCCGCGTGGTCGAACAAGGCTCGCCTGCGGCCCTGGGCGCCAGCGGCGGGTATTACGCCCGCTTCCTCACGCAACGCCACGCCGCCAACGCCTGGCGCATCGGCGCGCCGTCGACGGTGGCACAGCCTTGATGCGCCTGTCCTGGCTGCTGCTGTTCCTGCTGTTGTGCGTGGCCTCGCTGGCGGTCGGCGCCCGTGAGCTGGCCTGGTCGCAACTGCTGACGCTGCACGGCGACACCTGGCTGACCCTGACCGCCAGCCGCCTGCCGCGCCTGGCCGCACTGATCCTGGTGGGCATCGGCCTGGCGGTGTGCGGGGTGATCCTGCAACAGATCGTGCGTAACCGCTTCGTCGAGCCCGGTACCTGCGGCGCGCTGGACGCCGCCCGCCTCGGCATCCTGCTGTCGCTGGGGTTGGCACCGACCGCCGGCGTGCCGCTGCAGATGCTGTTCGCCCTGGCCTTGTGCTTCGCCGCAAGCCTGGTGTTCGTCGCCATCATCCGCCGCATCCGCGCCAGGAACGCGGTGCTGGTACCGGTAATCGGCCTGATGTACGGCGGGGTGCTGAGCGCGCTGGCCGAGTTCTACGCCTACCGCTTCAACCTGCTGCAAAGCATGCAGGGCTGGTTGCTGGGCGACTTCTCCAAGGTGGTGCAGGGGCGCTATGAGCTCATCTATCTGATCCTGCCGATTATCCTGCTCACCTACCTGTATGCGCAGCGTTTCACCCTGGTCGGCATGGGCGAAGGCATGGCCACCAGCCTGGGCTTGAACTACAGCGCCAGCGTGGCGCTAGGGCTGATGCTGGTCGCCGTCACGGTGGCGGCCAGCGTGATCACCGTCGGCGCCATCCCCTTCGTCGGCCTGGTGGTGCCCAACCTCATCGCCCTGCGCCATGGCGACAACCTGCGCCGTACCCTGCCTTTGGTGGCGTTGGGGGGAGCGGCCTTGCTGCTGGTCTGCGACCTGGCCGGGCGGCTGCTGATCTACCCCTTCGAAGTGCCCATCGGCCTGACCGCCGGCGGCCTTGGTGGCCTGGTCTTCCTGGGCTTGCTGCTGTGGAGGCAGCGATGAAGCGCCGCCTGCTGCCATGGCTCGCGGTCATCGCCCTGGCCTGCGTGTTCGTGTTCGCCAACGCCGGGCTGGACTTCGACTACGTGATCCCCAAGCGCCTTACGCGCCTGGCCGCCATGGTCATCGGCGGCGTGTGCGTGGCCTGCTCGGCCATCGCCTTCCAGACCCTCACCGGCAACCGCATCCTCACCCCCGCCATCATGGGCTATGAAGCCGTGTACCTGCTGCTGCAGGCACTGCTGGTGCTGGGCATGGGCATGCAGGGCCTGGTGCTGCTGGGCAACGACGGCAACTTCCTGCTCTCGGTGCTGCTGATGCTCGGTTACTCCTGGGCGCTGCACCGCTGGCTGTTTCGCGAAGGCCACAGCAACGTGTTTTTCCTGCTACTGGTCGGGCTGGTGCTGACGATGGTCATGGCCACCCTCACCCAGTTCGTCCAGCTCAAGGTCAGCCCCGGTGAGTTCTCGATGCTGCAGGGCTACACCCAGGCTTCGTTCAACCGTGCCTCGCTGCCGCTGCTGCTCGGCTCGGCGCTGCTGGTGGCGCTGCTATGCAGCGTGCTGGCCAAGGCCGCGCCGGTGCTCGATGTGCTGGCGCTGGGGCGCGATCAAGCGATCTCGCTGGGTGTGGACTACCGGCACAACGTGCGCCTGCACCTGGCCGTGATCGCCGCGCTGGTCGCGGTGTCCACCAGCCTGCTCGGGCCCACTGCGTTCATGGGCGTGTTCGTCGCCAACATCACCTACCGCCTGGCGGGCACCTTCCGCCATCGGGTCACGCTGGCGCTGGGCAGCGCCGTGGCCATGGCCGTGTTCATCGCCGCCCAGTTGCTGGTCGAGCATGTCTTCAACTACAGGACCACCGTCGGCATCCTCGTGAACCTGGTGTGTGGCACCTACTTCCTCGCCTTGATGGTGCGTAACCGGGGGGCCGCATGATCACCGTCCACAACCTGCACAAAGGCTACGGCAAAAAGGCCGTGCTGTGCGGGGTCAGCGCGTGCTTCCCGCGCCAGCGCCTGACTTCGCTGATCGGCCCCAACGGCGCCGGCAAGACCACCTTGCTGCTGATGCTCGCCCGGCTGCTGGAGCCCAGCAGCGGCGATATCCGCCTGGACGGGCAAAGCATCCGTGGCATGGCCGTCGGCGAGTACGCCCGACGCGTCGCCACCCTGCGCCAGTCGCTCGACTTCAACCTGCGCCTGACCGTCGACGAGCTGGTGGCGTTCGGCCGCTTTCCCTACAGCCGCGGCGCGCTGACCGCTGACGACCGGCGCGCGATCGACCAGGCCATCGCCTTCCTGGGCCTGGAGCCCCTGCGCCAGGCCTACCTCGATGAGCTCAGCGGCGGCCAGCGGCAGATGGCGTTCCTGGCCATGACCATTGCCCAGGAGACCGACTACCTGCTGCTCGACGAGCCGCTGAACAACCTCGACATGCGCCACGCGGTGCAGATCATGCGCGCGCTGCGCAGGCTGTGCGACGAGTTCGGCCGCACGGTGATCCTGGTGGTGCACGACATCAACTTCGCCGCCAGCTATTCCGACTGCATCGTCGCCATGAAAGACGGCCAGGTGCATTGCAGCGGCAGTGTCGACGAGGTGGTGACCGAGCAACGGCTGCATGCCCTGTACGGGCTGGATTTCGACATCACCCATGGCGAGCGCGGCCGCCTGTGCAACTACTTCAACCCACCGAGAGAACTGCGATGAACCGCAACCACCCCGCCACCGGCTGGCGCTTGGCCCTGCTGCTGGGCGCCACCCTGGCCCTGCACGGCTGCAACGAGCCGTCGGCAGCCACACCGGCAACGACCGCCCGCGCGGCTGCCGTCGATTACGCGCCAGTTTCCGTACAGCACAAACTCGGCACCACCGTGATCACCCGGCCCCCGCTGCGCGCGGTGGCCCTGGACATGAACGAAGTCGATTTCCTCGACCAGCTGGGTGTGCCGGTGGTGGGCATGCCGAAAGACTTCGTGCCGCACTTCCTGGCGCGCTACAAGGACGCCGCGCAGACCGCCGATATCGGCTCGATCGTGCAGCCCAACCTTGAACGAGTACATGCCGCCCGCCCCGACCTGATCCTGATCACCTCGCTGCAGGCCAACCACTATGCCGAACTGAGCGAAATGGCGCCGACCCTGCACTTCGATGTGGACTACCGCGACAGCGAAGCCGGCCATGTGGCCGTGGTCAAGCAGCACCTGGCCAGCCTTGGCCAGGTGTTCGCCAAGCAAGAGCTCGCCCGGCAGAAGCTCGCCGCGCTGGACGCCAAGCTGGACCAGGCACGCAGCGTCACCCAGGGCCGCCCGGAACGCGCCTTGGTGGTGCTGCACAACAACGGCGCCTTCAGCGCTTTCGGCGTGCAGTCGCGCTACGGCTTCATCTTCAACGACCTGGGCGTCAAGCCCGCCGGTAGCACCCTGGAAACCGGCCTGCATGGCCAGCCCATTTCCAGCGAGTTCATCCAGCAGGCCAACCCCGACATCCTCTACGTGGTCGACCGCACGGCAGTGATGGAGCATCGCCCGGCGATGACCGCCGAAACCCTCGGCAACCCGCTGCTGCGCCAGACCAACGCGTGGAAGCACGGCCGCGTGGTGTTCGTCGACCCTGAGGCCTGGTACGTCACCGCCGCCAGCCCGACCTCACTGGCGCTGATCGTCGACGACGTGATCAAGGGTTATCAGCACTGAGTCGCGACTGGCGCGAGCGCGCATTGCTTTATCAATAGGTGATTCTCATTTGCCTTACGACTTAGTTTTGCAAAAACACAAACCAAAACCATAACTGCCGCCACCCTTTGGAGCCCTCCCGTGTCCCACCGTCCCCTCTCCACTCACCCGGCCTCATCCCTCACCCTGCCGGCACTGCAGCGCACCCCACTGGCACACGCCGTGCTGGTTGGCCTGGCCTTGGGCGCCTACGCGCTTGGCGCAGTGCCGGCACGGGCCGCAACATCTGCGATCAGCAGCCAGGACGCTGAAGAAAAACCTGCGCTTACCGAGTTGTCCGCCACCCTGATCGACGCCCAGGGTATCGCCGACCCACTGCCACCGGTGTACGCCGGCGGCCAGGTGGCCACGGGCGGGCGTGTCGGGCTGCTGGGCAACAAAGACTTCATGGAAACGCCGTTCAGCACCGTCAGCTACACCGATACCTACATCCAGGACCTTCAGGCCAAGGACATCACCGACGTCATCGCCGCCACCGACCCGTCGGTGTTCAGCAACGGCCTCACCGGCACCTACAGCGAGAACTATTCGATCCGCGGCTTCCAGACCAGCGTGACCGACATGACCGTCGATGGCCTGTTCGGCATGGCCCCCTACTATCGCGCCTCGCCCGAGATGTACGAGCGCATCGAAGTGCTCAAGGGCCCGTCGGCACTGCTTAACGGCATGCCGCCTGGCGGCTCTGTGGGCGGTATCGTCAACCTCATCCCCAAACGTGCTGGCGACACGCCGCTGACCCGCCTCACCGCCACCTACGCCTCCGATGCGCAGTGGGGCGGCCATGTCGACGTGGGCCGGCGTTTCGGCGAAGGCAATCAGTTCGGCGTGCGCTTCAATGGCGTGTACCGCGACGGCGATGCGGCCATCGATGGCCAGACCCAACGCAACGTGTTGTCGGCCCTGGCGCTGGACTGGCGTGGCGAGCGCGCGCGGCTGTCCGTCGACCTGTTCGACAGCGACGACCATATTCGCGGCCAGAACCGTGGCATCGGCCTCGCGGACGGAGTGCCCGTGCCCCGGCCGCCCAAGGCCGACACCCTGATCAACCCCGACTGGGCCTATGTCGAAACCAAGGACAAGGGCGTGATCCTGCGTGGCGAGTACGAGCTCACCGACCAGTTGCTGGCCTACGGCGCGGTCGGTACCAGCAAGACTGACTACCGCTACAGCGGCGCACTGGTCGGCACCCTGACCAACAGCGCCGGCGACCTCACCACCAGCATGGGTCAGCTGCAGATGGAGATCCACAAGACCTCCGCCGAGGTTGGCCTGCGCGGCCACTTCGACACCTTTGGCATCAACCACCAATGGTCGCTCAATGCCACCCAGTACAGCGACACGCAAAAGGACTTCGGCCGCCGCGCCGCTGGCTCCAGCTGGACCACCAACATTTACCACCCGAGCTGGGGCCCGAAGGTGGCCGAAGCCTGGCCGCAGATCGCCCACACCGAAAACGATCTGAAGAGCTATGGCATCGCCGACACCCTGTCGGTGTTCGATGATCGTCTGCAACTGACCCTGGGCATACGCCGCCAGGAGGTGGTCACCGACACCTTCAACGTCAAAACCGGCGCGCGCAACAAGCCCGGCTACGATACCCACGCCAACACCCCGGCCGGCGCCATCCTGTTCAAGCTCACCGACGAGGTGTCGCTGTACGCCAACTACATCGAAGGCCTGAGCAAGGGCGGCGCGGCGCCGTTCACCGCCGCCAACTACGGCGAGGTGTTCGCCCCCTACAAGACCAAGCAGCGGGAAGTCGGCCTGAAGCTGGACCTGGGCACCTTCAGCCATACCCTGGCGCTGTACGAAATCAAACGCCCCGGCAGCTATACCGACCCGGTCAGCAACTTCTATTCATTTGGCGGCGAGCAGCGTAACCGTGGTGTGGAATGGAGCTTCTTCGGCGCCCCGCTGGCGGATGTGCGCCTGATGGGCGGCGTGGCCCATGTCGACCCCAAGCTGACCAAGACCGCAGGCGGGGTCAACGAGGGCAAGACGGCCACGGCCTATCCCAAGCTGCAGGGCAAGCTGGGCGTGGAATGGGATATCCCTGGCTTTGAAGGGCTGACGCTGACCGGTAACGTCACCTCGCAGTCCAAGCAGTACATTACCGAAGACAACAAAATGTCGATCCCCGGTTACACCATCTTCGATGCCGGCGCCCGCTTCACCACCCAGGTCGCCAGCAAGCCAGTGACCCTGCGCGCCAACATTTCCAACCTGACCGACAAGGATTACTGGGGCGTCCCGCTGACCCAGACCCTGGGGCTGGGTGCGCCACGCACCTATGAGCTGTCGGCTACGGTGGACTTCTGATGGCAATGCCCCGCCCTGGCTGGCGGGGCAACCCAAGGCTCAGCGCCTGCGCCGCAGGTAGCTCTCCAACGGATCCTTGCTCAAGCCTTCCTGGGCCTGGGCCACCGAGGCGATGAACAGCGAGAACAGCTCCGACTGCTTGGCGATGTCCAGCTTGCTGTACACATGCTTGCGGTGGGTCTTGACCGTGTCCTCGCTGATCCCCAGCCGTTCGGCCAGCGAGCGGATGGAGTGCCCGCGCAGCATGTACTGGGCCACCAGGCACTCGCGCTCGGTCAACAGCGACGAGCCGAACTGGGTCAGCGCGGCGTTGATCTGGCGCCCCAGCGCACTTTCGAAGCGCCCGCCCAACGCATCCGCATCCAGGTCGCCCCAATGCCGGCGCACCACGGCCAGCACCCAGGGGGCAATGCGCTTGAGTTCGTCGACCTGCTGCCGGCCCAGGCGGCGGGTACTGGCCAGGGCCACGGCGATGGTCAACTTGGGGCCCAGTGGCACGATGTAGTTCAGCTCATCCTCAAGCCGCGCATGCTGGTAGAACGACACGTAGTATTCGCTGCGCTTGAAGTGGTCCGGCGCCACATCGCTCAGCCGGTAGCAGCCTGGGGCAATGCCCTCGATGCAGGCCCGGTAGAACGGGCACAGCAGGTAGAAGCCTTCCAGGTACTTGCCGATGCTGCCTTCGGGCATCCACGGCCCCTCCTCGTCCCGCTCGAACAAGGCCGAAGGCAGCCCTTGATGGGGGAACAGGAACACGGTGATGGCGTGGGAAGGCGCCAGGTAGTTCAGCGCGGCGAACAGCGACTCGACGAACGCCGACGTGCCGATGCAATCGACCACGTGGGCGATCTGCTCGAACCACTCTGCGGATTGAAGCCGGTCTCTGCTCATCTGCTTGCTTGCCTCTTGAATCGGAAAAAGCCGTTGCATCGCTGCAACGGCGTTTCCCATCTTTCCATGCCCGGAGCGGGCTCACCAGCGCGCGGTAACGCGGGGGTCAGCGCGCCGCCCAGGCATTGAAGCGCTCTTCCAGCTCTTCGCCGTGGTCGACCCAGAACTCGGCGTTCACCAGCTGGGCTTCAGCCAGGTTGGCCGGGGCCGTTGGCAGTTGCTGCTGGATCTCGGCCGGCAATGCATTGACCGCATCGGTACGCACCGGGCCGTAGGGAATGTGGCTGGAGAAGGTTTTCTGCGTGGCGGCCTGGCTGGCGAAGGTGATGAACTGCTGCGCCAGTTCCTTGCTCTTGGAGCCGCGCACGATGGCCCAGTGGTCCGGATCGTACAGGCTGCCCTGCCAGACGATGCCAAGCTTCGAGCCGTCCTTCTGCGCCGAGGCGATGCGCCCGTTGTAGGCGGCGGACATCACCACATCGCCGGCCACCAGCCACTGCGGCGGTTGCGCGCCGGCCTCCCACCACTGGATGCTCTGCTTGATCTGGTCGAGCTTGTGGAAGGCCCGGTTGACCCCTTCTGGAGTGCCCAGCACGGTGTACAGGTCCTGGCGTGGAACGCCATCGGCCAGCAGCGCGACCTCAAGGGTGTACTTGGCGCCCTTGCGCAGCCCGCGCTTGCCCGGGAAGCGCTGGGTGTCCCAGAAGTCTGCCCACGAGGTCGGCCCGTTGGCGAGCTTCTGGGTGTTGTAGGCCAGCACCATGGACCAGACATAACTGGCCACGCCGCACTCGCTCACGGTACCGGGCAGGTAGTTGGCCTGGTCGCCCAGCAGGGTCGGATCGATGCGCTCGAACAGGCCCGCCTCGCAGCCGCGGATCAGCTCGGGGCTTTCGACCTCCACCACGTCCCAGGACACATGGCCGACATCGACCATGGCCTTGACCTTGGACAGTTCGCCGTTGTATTCGCCGGCCACCACCTTGCCTGCCCCGCTCTGCTCGAAGGGCTGGAAGTAGGCGGCCTGCTGCGCCGCCTTGGTGGCGCCGCCAAAGGAGATGACGGTGAGGCTGGAGGTGCCGGCAAGGGCGGGAAGGCTGGCAGCGGCGAGCACTGCAAGGCTGAGTGACGCGGTGATGGTACGCATGGAAACTCCCTCACGATTTATGGTTGTGTGTATCGAGGCAGTTGGGCCAGTCGGCCCGAGCCCGCAGTGCCTTGCGGCTTGCGGGGGGATTTCTTGTTGTGGGTGGTTCGTGGAGCATGGCTGGACAGCGGTGGCGCTCGATCTCCCAGGCGCAACACATCCAAAGGCGAACACCTCCCAGCCCTGACCCTTACCGCAACTGGAACCAGGTGGTCTTCAACTGCGTGTACTTGTCGAACGAGTGCAGCGACAGATCGCGGCCAAACCCGGACTGCTTGCCGCCACCAAAAGGCACCGTGGTATCCAGCGCATCCATGGTATTGACCGAGACCGTACCGGCCTTCAACGCCTTGGCCACACGGTGGGCGCGGTTGAGGTCGTCGCTCCATACCGACGCGGCCAGCCCATAGATGCTGTCATTGGCCAGTTGCACCGCCTGCTCTTCGTTGTCGAACGCGCTGATGGCCAGCACCGGCCCGAAGATTTCATCGCGGGCCAGGCGGCTGTCGCTGCTGACATTGCCGAAAATCGTCGGTGTGATGAAGTTGGATGAACCATTGAAGGTCAGTTGCTCGCCACCGCTGAGCAGCGTCGCGCCCTCCTCGCGCGCCTGGCCAATCGCCCGCACGATGCGCGCGGTCTGCTCGCTGTCGACGATCGCGCCGGCGGCACTGGCCGGATCGAGCGGGTCGCCCGGCAACCAGGCCTGGGCCTTGGCGATCACCCGTTCGACGAACTCATCGTGGATCGAGCGCTGCACATACAGCCGCGAGTTGGCCGAGCACACTTCACCCTGGTTGAAGAAGATGCCGAAGGCTGCCTTCTCGGCGGCCAGGTCAAGGTTCTGGCAATCGGCGAACACCAGGTTGGGGCTCTTGCCGCCACACTCCAGCCACACCTGCTTGAGGTTCGACTGGGCCGAGTACTGCATGAAGTACTTGCCCACCTGGGTGGAGCCGGTGAACACCAGGCAATCGACGTCCGGGTGCAGCCCCAGGGCCTTGCCGGCCTGTTCGCCCAAGCCCGGCACCACGTTCAGCACGCCCTCGGGGATGCCCGCCTCCAGGGCCAGCTGGCCGAGGCGCAGGGCCGAGAACGGCGACTGCTCGGCAGGCTTGAGTACCACACTGTTGCCGGCGGCCAGTGCCGGCGCCAGCTTCCAGGCGGCCATGTCCAGCGGGAAGTTCCACGGCACCACGGCGGCAATCACGCCCAGGGGTTCGCGGGTAATGGTGGCCAGCGCATTGGCGGCCGTGGGCGCGACCTGGTCGTAGACCTTGTCCAGCGCCTCGCCGTACCAGGCGAACACCCCGGCCGCGCCGGGCACGTCGATGTTGTAGGCATCCATCACCGGTTTGCCCATGTTCAGCGAGTCCAGCAGCGCCAGTTCTTCGCGGTGCGCCAGCAGCAGGTCGGCCAGCTTGATGAGGATTTTCTTGCGCTGGGTGGGGGCCATGCGTGCCCAGGGCCCTTGTTCGAATGCGCGGCGGGCGCTGCGCACGGCCAGGTCGACTTCGTCTTCAGCGCAGGCCGCCACCCGGGCGAGCAACTGGTTGGTGGCCGGGTTGATGGCGTCGAAGGTAGCCCCCGAGGAGGCATTCACCGAGTGGCCGCCAATCAGCGCGGTGTCGATGAATGTTTGGCGGTTGGCCCGCTGTTGCCAGAAGGAAAGGTCGAACACGCTGCGCTCCCACATCGACCGCGTTCGCGGTCAGTTGTTATTGATGTGAGCCGATGGTGCGCCACTCTGGATGGCAGGAAAATTAGTAAAAATGTTCTCCAGACCTATGAAAAAACTCTCTAGCTTCAGCAGCCCTCAATCCGGCAAGCGATAGCGCTCGGCGAAGTACTGGCGGAAGAACTCCACCGCGACCCGGACCTTGGCCGAGCCGGCCAGCGGCGCGGTGTACACCGCCCAGATATCTGCCGCCTGCTGGTAGTCGGGCAGCACCTGCACCAGCCGCCCGTCCTCGATGCTGTCGTGCACATCCCACCATGAGCGCAGCAGGATGCCCCGCCCGTCCAGGCACCACTGGTGCGCCACCTCGCCATGGTTGCTCGACAGGGCGCCGGTCACCCGCACGCTCTCCTCGCCTTGCGGGCCCTCCAGGTGCCACAGCCCGAACGGGTGGTCGCGCTCCTTGATCACCAGACAGTCATGGCTGGCCAGGTCTGCCAACACCTTGGGCGTGCCCCGCTCGGCCAGGTAGCCGGGCGCGGCGCACAGCACCCGGCGGTTGCGCGCCAGCGGCTTGGCGATCAGGTGCGGGGCGATGACGTTGCCGACGCGGATGTCCAGGTCCACCCCTTCGGCGATCAGGTCCACCAGGCGGTCGTGCACGTCCAGGCGAATGTCCAGCCGTGGGTAGCGCGCCGCCAGTTCCGACAAGGCCGGCGCCACGAAGCGCCGGCCCAGGCCCAGGCTGCTGGCGATGCGCAGTTGCCCGGCGGGCTCGCGCTGGCCGGCGTTGAGGTCGTCGTCCATGCGTTGCAGGGTCTCGAAGATCTGCTGTGCCCACTGGTAGACCCGTTCACCCTCCTCGCTCACCGTCACCCGCCGGGTGGTGCGGTGCAGCAGGCGCACCCCCAGGCTCTCTTCGAGCAGGCGGATGCGCTTGCTTACGAACGCCGCCGACATGCCGCGCTCGTCCGCCACGGCGGCAAAGCTGGCGCGGCGCGCTACCTGGAGGAAGATATCGAGGTCGTCGAGGTTCGGCAGATTATTCACGTTTCGTGCACCAAGAATTGATCGAATGGGAGATTATCTCCGCAGCGCGCCCTTATAGCATGGCCGCATCCTCCCTGAACACGAGATGCGCCCCCATGACCAAGACCTTCAAAATCGCCGCCATCCCCGGTGACGGCATCGGCAACGAAGTCCTCCCGGAAGGCATCCGCGTGGTCGAGGCCGCCGCCCGCAAGCACGGCCTGAACCTTGAGATCGAATTCTTCGAGTGGGCCAGCTGCGACTACTACCTGGCCCACGGCAAGATGATGCCGGACGACTGGTTCGAGCAGCTCAAGGGCTTCGATGCCCTGTACTTTGGCGCCGTCGGCTGGCCGGACAAGGTCCCGGACCACATCTCGCTGTGGGGATCCTTGCTCAAGTTCCGCCGCGACTTCGACCAGTACGTCAACATCCGCCCGGTGCGCCTGTTCCCCGGCGTGCCCTGCCCATTGGCCAACAAGCAGCCAGGCGACATCGACTTCGTGGTGATCCGCGAGAACACCGAAGGCGAATACTCGTCGCTGGGCGGGCGCATGTTCGAGAACACCGAAAATGAATTCGTCCTGCAGGAGTCGGTGTTCACCCGCCGTGGCGTCGACCGCATCCTCAAGTACGCCTTCGAAGTCGCCCAGACCCGCGAGCGCAAGCACGTCACCTCGGCCACCAAGTCCAACGGCATGGCCGTGAGCATGCCGTACTGGGACGAGCGCACCGCCGCCATGGCCGCGCACTACCCCGAGATCAGCTGGGACAAGCAGCACATCGACATCCTCTGCGCGCGCTTCGTGCTGCAGCCGGAGCGCTTCGATGTGGTGGTGGCCTCCAACCTGTTCGGCGACATCCTCTCCGACCTGGGCCCGGCCTGCGCCGGCACCATCGGCATCGCGCCGTCGGCCAACCTCAACCCTGAGCGCAAGTTCCCGTCGCTGTTCGAACCGGTGCACGGCTCGGCGCCGGACATCTACGGCCAGAACATCGCCAACCCGATCGCGATGATCTGGTCGGGTGCACTGATGCTCGAGTTCCTCGGCAAGGACGGCGACGACGCCCGCTACCAGGCCGCCCACGACGACATCCTCAAGGCCATCGAAACCGTGATCGCCAATGGCGACACCACCCGTGACATGGGTGGCAGCCGCTCGACCCAGGACGTGGGCAAGGCGATTGCCGAGTTGCTCGGCGCCTGATCAGGCGACCCCTTCGCGGGTAAACCCGCTCCCACAGGTTTTGCACAGACCCTGTGGGAGCGGGTTTACCCGCGAAATAGGCGTAACCAATCATCCGGATTGTCCGACGATTCTATTGCCACTCGCCCAGATTCAATGCAAAATCTGTTAACCAAAAGATATTTGTTATCCAATAGTTAACAGAAAGGAAAAACAAGCCTCGATACGGACTTCCCAACGCCTGACTCCAACTACAAAAAAAATGCCCCTGGAGACAATTGATGTCCCCCAACAATAAAAAGATTGATGTGTTTCTGATTGCCGTGAGCCTGGTTGCCGTGCTGCTCACCGTGATCGGCCTTGCCGCCTTCCCCGCACAAGCGGAAAACCTGGCCAACCAGGCCTTCGAACTGTCCACCCGCACCTTTGGCACCAGTGTCCAGGTCCTGGTGTTCGGCAGCTCGCTGGCCGTGCTGTACCTGGCTTTCAGCAAGTACGGCAACATCCGCCTGGGTGCCGGCAAGCCGGAATACTCCACCACCACCTGGGTGTTCATGTTCATCTGCGCCGGCATGGGTTCCTCGACCCTGTACTGGGGCGTGATGGAATGGGCCTACTACTACCAGACCCCTGGCCTTAACATCGCGCCGATGTCGGCCCAGGCCCTGGAATACAGCGTCAGCTACTCGTTCTTCCACTGGGGTATCAGTGCCTGGTCGATTTACGCCCTGGCCTCGCTGGCCATGGCCTACCACTTCCATGTGCGCAAGAAGAGCGGCCTGAACCTGGCCTCGGTGATCGAAGCGGTCACCGGTTTCAAGGCCACCGGCCCGGTTGGCCGCGCCGTCGACCTGATCTTCCTGCTGACCATGATGGGCGCGCTGACCGTGTCCCTGGCGCTCACCGCCTCGACCCTGACCCGTGGCCTGTCGGACCTGGCCGGCACCCCCAACACCTTCACCGTGCAACTGCTGGTGATCGGTGCGGTGGCGCTGCTGTTCTCGCTGAGCTCGTACATCGGCATCGACGGCGGCCTGCAGCGCCTGTCGAAGATGGTCTGCGTCGGCGCCCTGCTGTTCGCCGCCGTGGTGCTGCTGGTCGGCCCGACCCAGTTCACCCTGAACAACACGGCCAACTCCATCGGCCTGATGCTGCAGCACTACGTGCAGATGAGCCTGTTCACCGACCCGGCCGGCGACGGTGCCTTTACCCGTAACTGGACGGTCTTCTACTGGCTGTGGTGGGTGTCCTACGCACCGGGCGTGGCCATGTTCGTCGCTCGCGTGTCGCGCGGCCGGCTGATCAAGGAAGTGGTGTTCGCCCTGCTGCTGGGCGGCAGTTTCGGTTGCTGGTTCTTCTTCGGCGCGCTGGAAAGCTACAGCATGCACCAGTTCATCAACGGCCAGATCGACGTGCCCAAGCTGCTCAGCACCGCCGGTGGCGAAGCGGCGGTGACCGACCTGCTGCTGGCCCTGCCGTGGGGCACGCTGTTCCTGGCGGCGTACCTGTTCATCATGGCGGTGTTCTGCGCCTCGCACATGGACGCCGCTGCCTACGCCGTGGCCGCCACCAGCACCCGCAACCTGCGTGAAGGCGAAGACCCGAGCCCCACCCTGCGCCTGTTCTGGTGCGTGGTGCTGACCCTGGTGCCGCTGGCCATGCTGTTCGCCAAGGCGTCGCTGTCGACCATGAAGACTGCCGTGGTGCTCACCGCGATCCCGTTCATGGTGATCCTGCTGGTGAAGATCTACGGCTTCTTCAAGTGGCTGGCGGCTGACTACGGCCAGGTGCCGGCGTACCGCATCGAGGAAGAGGCCACCCGCCTGGCGGGTGAAGAGCCGCAAGAGCAAGCGCCACGCAGCGCGGCGGCGGTGCACTGAATTGAGTTGAATTGAGATAGCAACGTGGGAGCGGCGGTGCGCCGATGCGACTTGCCCCGCGATATGGGCTGCCATCGCTATCGCGGGGCAAGCCCGCTCCCACGCTGCCAAACCTGCGACAAATTTTTTTGCCTAACTTGTTAACCAATAGATACGCGTTAACCAATAAGAACCGAGATAAAGCCATGAACGATTTCAAACGCCTGCCCGCCGATTTCTGCGCCAACCCCGAAGTGGCCTTCACCCTGCCGGCCAAGTTCTACACCCAGGCCGCGGTGTTCGAGCACGAGAAGGAAGCGATCTTCGCCCGCAGCTGGATCTGCGTCGGCCACCGCAGCGAAGTCGCCGAGAAGAACGCCTACATCACCCGCCAGGTGATCGGCGAAAGCATCATCATCGTGCGTGGCCGCGACGACGTGCTGCGCGCGTTCTACAACGTCTGCCCGCACCGTGGCCACCAGCTGCTCGAAGGCAGCGGCAAGGCCAAGAACGTCATCACCTGCCCTTACCACGCCTGGGCCTTCAAGCTCGACGGCGAGCTGGCCCACGCCCGTAACTGCGAGAACGTCGCCAGCTTCGACAAGGACAATTCCAGCCTGGTGCAGCTGCGTGTCGAAGAGTATGCAGGCTTCCTGTTCATCAACATGGACAACGACGCAGCCCCGGTCGAAGACCAGCTGCCAGGCCTGCAAAAGCGCATGCGCGAAGCCTGCGCGGTGATCGACGACCTGCACCTGGCCGCTCGCTTCGTCAGCGACACACCGGCCAACTGGAAGTCGATCGTCGACAACTACCTGGAGTGCTACCACTGCGCCCCGGCCCACCCCGGGTTCTCCGACTCGGTGGACGTTGGCCAGTACAGCCACAGCCTGCACGGCAACTGGACCCTGCAGTACGGCCTGGCCAAACCTTCGGAGCAGTCGTTCAAGTTCGATGAATCGGTGAAAGACCCGTCCTTCGCCGGCTTCTGGGCCTGGCCGTGCACCATGTTCAACGTGCCGCCAGGGGCCAACTTCATGACCGTGATCTACGAGTTCCCGGTCGATGCCGAAACCACCCTGCAGCACTACGACGTCTACTTCCTCAACAAGGACATCACCGAGGAGCAGCAGAAGCTGATCGATTGGTACCGCGAAGTGTTCCGTCCGGAAGACCTGCGCCTGGTCGAGAGCGTGCAGAAGGGCCTGAAATCCCGCGGCTACCGTGGCCAGGGCCGGATCATGGTCGACGCGCAGCGCAGCGGCGTCAGCGAGCACGGTATCGCCCACTTCCACAACCTGATCGCCGTCGCCCACCTGGACGACTGAGCCACCCCCGTTAGCTGTCCCGCCCCGCGCCAGGGCCTGGCGCGGGGCTTCGTTGTCGAGGTATGCCATGGCCAAGCAATACGAAATGTTCAAAGTGCGCGTGACCGACGTGGAACAGGCCACGCCGCAGATCAAGCGCTTCACCCTGGCCCGCAGCGACGGCGCCGCCCTGCCCGCGTTCACCGGCGGCAGCCACGTCATCGTGCAGATGCAGTCGGCCTGCGGCGGCCAGTTCAGCAACGCCTACTCGCTGATGAGCGACCCGCGCGCGCTGTCCAGCTACCAGATCGGCGTGCGCCTGGAAGAGCAGTCCAAGGGCGGCTCGGCGTTCATGCACCAGCAGGTCGAGGTGGGCAGCGAGCTGACCATCTCCACCCCCAACAACCTGTTCGCCCTCGACCCGAGTGCCGGGCGTCATGTGCTGATTGCCGGCGGTATCGGCATCACGCCGTTCCTGGCGCAGCTGCATGAACTCGAAGGCGGCGACACCCCCTACGAGCTGCACTACGCCTTCCGCGCGCCCGAGCACGGCGCCTTCCAGGGTGACCTGCAGAGCGGCCCGCATGCCGGCAACACGCAGTTCTATATCGACAGCCTCGATCGCAAGCTCGACCTGGCCGCCCTGTGCGCCGGCCTTGCCGACGATGCGCACCTTTACGTGTGCGGGCCCAAGCCACTGATCGATGCAGTGATCGCCACCGCCGCCGCCGCCGGCATCGCCGAGTCACGGGTGCACTGGGAGCAGTTTGCCGCCGCAGCACCGGCCGCAGGCGCCGCCTTCACCGTGGTACTGGCCCGCTCCGGGACCGAACTGCAAGTCGAGGAAGGCATGACCATCCTCCAGGCCATCGAAAAATCCAAGGCCGCCAAGGTCGAGTGCCTGTGCCGCGAAGGTGTGTGCGGGACTTGTGAAACGGCGATTCTCGAAGGCGAGGCCGAGCACTTCGACCAGTACCTGAGCGATGAGGAGAAGGCCGCGCAGCAGACCATGATGCTCTGTGTGTCGCGGGCGAAATCGGCGAGGATCGTGCTAGACCTGTGAGGACGGAGGGGTGGTTCCTCGTTCCAGGCCCACCCACCTGGCAGTTTTGCCAGTTGCCCACGCGCGATGAGGCGACCACAGTGGGCCTAAACCACAGAAACAGAGGCCGCCATGGCACCGCTAAGTTTCCCTCGCCCATCTGCGGCCTTGTTAGCAACCGACACACCGGGTTCAGTGCTGCGGCGCAGCCTCGATCAGGCCGGGATTATGTATGCCTATACCGCATTTGGCCATCTAACGCCCGGGGACACAGGGTTGATGATGTTGGGCTTCAATGGTCAATACCGCGACCCGCTCACCGGAAATTACCAGCTAGGCAATGGCTACCGATCCTATAACCCGGTGCTGATGCGCTTTCTCTCGGCGGATAGCCTGAGCCCGTTCAGCCATGGAGGTATCAATGCCTACGCCTACTGCAAAAATGACCCGGCCAACCAAACAGATCCGTCTGGAGCAGCTCCTGGTTTTTTCACCATAATACGAGAGATCTCAAATAGCTGGTTCGGGTTCAGAGCGTGGCGGGATTTGCCAGCCAGCGCTCCAGCGACAAAAGATCAGTTGCTCAAGCCTGGTACATCCATGCCGCGCCCCTCAAGAACTATCGATAATCCTGGGCCCAGTGCTTCGCGTGCGTCGTTTTCTACAACAACGGCCGCAACTTTTTCGCAAACACCTCATACCTTACGAGCAAATAGTCCTACCCGGATGCAACCAACCCGCCAATCACCTGCTTACAGTAGTGGCTTCGAAACTGTAGGCACTGGATCGCCTCGCCAAATTCCCTTGGTCAGTCCCCCCCCACACTCGCCCAGTCACTCCCTGACTCGCAGGGGGTCGACCGACTCATGGGATGAGTGGTCTGAAAACCCCGTCGAGGTCGCACGCCGAGAGAATGAAGGCATAGCTAACGCCATCCGGACCGCCAGCAGTTAGAACCATTGAGAGCAGAACGCCCTTAGCAAATACGCAGATTCTCAAATGCGAAATGGACAAGTCACTTTGTACCCCACTGCATTTACAACTGCATGGAACTCCCAGCCTCCACCTCCGCTCTTAACAACATGCAGTAATACCCCTGGGCTTTACCTTCGCGGAGGATTCACCATGCGCCACTTACTGCTTGTTCCCTCGTTGCTGCTCCTGCTGCCTGCCGGTGCCGCCCTGGCCCGGGTCGATGCCGGTGACGTCGCCACCTCGGCGGGGATCTCCGCGTCGCTCTACTCGACCTTCAAGGACGACAAACGGATCATCCCCGCCCATGACGAACTGACCGCCTTCATCGCCAGCGGCGGTGCCATCCGTGGCGCCTACCTGGAGTCGGCGTTGGCACAGGCACGCCAGGCCAACCCTGGCCTGCAGGCCAGCGACGAGGAACTGGCCCGGGCGCTGCTGTCGCAGGATGACCCGGTCGCGCAGCACTGACCTGCACGTGCAAGGGGGCCGCTTTGCGGCCCAATCGCCGGCAAGCCGGCTCCCACAGGCATCTTACTCTCCCTGTGGGAGCCGGCTTGCCGGCGATTGGGTCTTCAGGAAAGCGCTGAACAGGCTTCGCGCATGACCTGCCAGGTTCGCGCATCCGCCGGCACCAGATGCTCGATGCGCAATGACTCGACCGTAATGTCCTGGGGCATGCCAAAAGTGGTGAAGGTTGACATGAACGTCAGCTCACCCTGTGGCGACGCCAGGCGCGTCAACAGCAGCGGCGGCAATACGCCCTGCGCGGGTTCAGGCTCGCTTGGCAGCGCCAGCTGCGCCAGGCGCGTGGCCAATAGCGGATTACTCAGCGACTCCTGACGGGCACGCAGCCAAGCCACCGCACGAATTTCTTCGGCATTGAGCAAGTACTCACCCAGCCCGCCGGGCGCAAACAGCATGGCCAGCATGTTCAACCCCTCCACCTGCGACGGCGGCAGCCCGAGCAAGGCAAACAACGCGGCCGTGGCACTGTTGGCCGCCAGCACGTCCCAGTTGCCGTCGATGACGATTGCCGGTGCCGGGTTATTGGCCTGCAACAGGTGCTCGATGGCGTCGCGCACGGCCGCCAGCGCCGGGGCATCCAGCGGCGAGGCCTGGTAGCGCGGCGCCAGGCCGGCGGCGAGAAACACCTCGTTGCAGCGCTCCAGTGGCGCATCGAGCGCGCTCAACAAGGCATGCAGGGTGGCAATGCCTGGCCGGGCCCGGCCGGTTTCGATGCAACTGAGGTGACGCTGGGAAACGCCGGCACGCAAGGCCAGCTGCATCTGGCTGAGCCCGGCCTGACGGCGCAGCTGGCGCAACGGCGAACCTGCGGTGGAGCTTGGCCGGGTGGGGTGAAAGGTCGAAATGTCCATGGGCTGAGCCTGCGAGTGTTCAGGTGAGTCGTCCATGACCTCTGAGGTCATTGCTGGGCTGGGACCCTATCACTAGTGTTCGGGCATCGAAACCGTCACGGAGCTCCCACCATGCGTAAACCCTGGCTGGCACTCGCCACCTTGATCGCCTTGACCCTCTACACCGGCTGGACCATGGCCAACGCCGAGCAGTCGTTGCTGGCCTTCGGGCTGCAACTGATCAGCAGCCCGGACACCCTGCAGGTAGTCATCGACCTGTACCTTATGGCCGTGCTGGCCTGCCTGTGGATGTGGCGCGATGCCCAGCGCCGTGGGCGCCCGGGGAGCAGTGTGCTGCCCTACTGCCTGCTGACCCTGCTGTTCGTTTCGATCGGCCCGCTGCTGTATCTGGTCGTGCACGGGTTCAGAGGCCATCGGCCATGATCACGGTGTTCGCCGCCAGTGTTCTGCTGCTGTTCCTCAAGATGCTGGCAATCTCCTGCTACCAGGGGTATCACCGCTTGCGCCACCTGACCTTCGTCAACGCCGAGGATGCGGCCGTGCTGGGCCGCTCGGCCTCGGCCCAGGAGCGCCCCGAAGTACGCCGCGCGGCCCAGGCCTGGGCCAATGACCTGGAGAACATCCCGCTGTTCTTCGTGCTCGGTGGACTGGCAATCACTCTGCACACGCCTGAGCTGCCGACGATGTGGTTGTGCGCCTTGTTCTCCGCTGCCCGGCTGGCCCACACCCTGGCCTACCTGGCGGCCTGGCAACCCTGGCGCACGCTGGCCTATGCCATCGGCCTGGGCTGCCTTTTGGGGTTGGCCGGGATGATCGCCACCCGCCTGTGCTAAACCCGACGCGCTAGCAGGAAGGCTGCCAGCCCCAGCACCGGCAACGCCGCGCCCAGCATTGCCACGCCCGCCCAGCCAAAGTGCGCATACACTCCGCTGGCCAGCGCCGAACCCACGGCCCCGCCCAGGAAGATGCTGGTCATGTACAGCGCATTGAGGCGTCCGCGGCTGGCGGGGTCGAGCGCATAGACCTCGCGCTGGCCGATCACCATGTTCATCTGCACTGCAAAGTCCAGCAGCACCCCGGTCAACCCCAGGCCGATCACGCTCATGCCCGGTGTGGTCAGGCCCAGCAGCAAGGCCAGCGGCGCCAGCGCCATTGCCAGCAACGAAGCCTGCCGTCCATGCCCGGCATCCGCCAGGCGCCCGGCCAGCGGCGCGGCCACCGCCCCTACGGCGCCGACCAGCGCGAACAACGCGATCTGGCTTTGCGACAGGCCATGCTCTGCGGCCAGGGCCAGTGGCACCGCTGTCCAGTACAAGCTGAAGGCGGCGAACATCAGCGCCTGGTACAGCGAGCGCTGGCGCAACAACGGGTAGCGGCGCAGCAATACCAGCAGCGAGGCCATCAGCCCGGCATAGCTGGCCTTGTGCTCGGGTATCCGGCGCGGCAGGGTCAGGGCCAGCAACAGGATGATCGCCAGCATCACCCCGGCCGCGCCGATGAACACCACACGCCAGCCGAAATGATCGGCCACCAGGCTCGACAACGGCCGGGCCAGCAGGATGCCCAGCAACAGGCCACCCATGATGTTGCCCACCACTCGCCCACGCTGGTGCTCGGGCGCCAGGTGCGCGGCCAGCGGTATCAGCATCTGCACCGCCACCGAACTGAAGCCGATGAGCAAGGCATAGGCCAGGAACAGCTGGCCCTGGCCATGGCCGCTGTTGCCGGCCAGCAGCAGGCTGACGGTCGCCAGCACTGCCGTGGCGATCATCAGCTTGCGGTTTTCCACCAGGTCGGCCAGCGGCACCAGCAACAGCAGCCCGAGGGCGTAGCCCAGCTGGGTCAGCGAGACGATCCAGCTGGCGTGCGCGGCGGACAAACCCAGGTCAGGTGCGATCAGCCCGACGATGGGTTGGGCGTAGTAGATGTTGGCGACGATGGCGCCGCAACAGAAGGCCAGCAGCGTCACCAGGGCGCGGCTCAGGCCGGGCGCTGACGGCTGGGCGACAGCGATGGAAGCATTCATGGGGGTTGCCTCGCTTAACGACTTGGAAGTGCGGGCATGGTGCCGGGAAGCACCGCGCGGCAGAATCCACCGGCAACGCAACAAGGCTTTGCGCCCTGCGCAACGGCTAGGGCGCCAGCAAGGTCTCGCAGAACGCAACGAACGCCTTCACCCGCCGCGACCCTCGGTGGTTGGGCAGGTACAGCGCGTTGATGGTGGCGCTGGCAGCGCCCGGGCTCACCTGCCAGTCGGCGAACAGCCGCTGCAAGCGCCCGGCCGCGACATCCTCGCGCACCAGCCAGTCGGCCAGCAGCGCCACGCCGCTGCCGGCGATGGCGGCTTCGCGCAGCAGGTCGGCGTTGGCACTGCGCAACGGGCCGCTGACGTCCAGCTCCAGGCGCTGATCGCCTTGCTGCAAACGCCAGGGCCGGGCCGACTGGCCATAGCGAAAGCGCAGGCAGGCACGTGAGCTCAGTTGCCGTGGATCGTCCAGCGCGGGGCCTTGTGCCACATAGGCCGGGCTGGCCACCAGCCAGCGCTCGAAGTGCCCCAGCCGACGACACACCAGCTCGTCGCTGGGGGCGGGTTCGCCGAGACGGATGGTCAGGTCATAGCGGCCATCGAGCAAGTCGTCGAAGCGGTCGCTGAGGTCGATGTCCAGTTCCAGGCCTGGATGGCGGGCCAGAAAGGCGCCCAGGTGCGGGGCGATCACCCGCCGGCCGAACTCCACCGGCAGGCACAGGCGCAGCACGCCGACGGGCTCCTCGCCACGGTCGGCGACACTGGCATCGGCCTCGGCCAGGGCTTCGAGGATGTCACGGGCACGCTGGTAGTAGCCGGCACCGGCCTCGGTCAGGCTGACCTGGCGGGTCGAGCGGTTGAGCAAGGTGGCACCCAGTTCGCTTTCCAGCGCATCGACCAGGCGTGTCACCGACGAGGTCGCCACCCCAAGCCTGCGTGCGGCGGCGGAAAACCCCTGGGCCTCGACGGTCGCCATGAACACCTTGAGCGCCAGCAGCTTGTCCATGGCAGTTTTCCCTGGGGCAAAGCCAGGAACCTTCCTACAATCAGGCCCTGGAATCAACCACGGACGCGCCCCTCATGCCTGACAACCTGTTCACCGCCCTGCCCGCCCTCGACCCACAGGCCAGCGAGCGGTTCGACGACCTGCTGCAACGCCCGGGCCTGCGCATCGAACGCATCGTCTCCAGTGGCCAGGCCAGCCCGCCGGGCTTCTGGTACGACCAGGACGAAGGCGAGTGGGTGGTGGTGCTCAGCGGCAGCGCCGGGTTGCGCCTTGAGCACGAGCGCGAAACCCGTGTATTGCGCCCGGGCGACCACCTGGACATCCCACCGCACTGCCGGCACCGGGTCGAATGGACCGAGGCTGGCGTGGCCACCGTGTGGCTGGCGGTGTTCTACCGCGGCTGAGCCAAGGCCACCGAGGCTGGCGCGGCCTGCAGCCGATAAAAGCGCCACGGCAGCAACACGGCGGCCACGCTCAGGCCACTGGCGAAACCGACCCAGACCCCCACCGCCCCCAAGCCGGAATGGAAGGCCAGCCAGTAACTGAGCGGCAGCGCCAGCAACCAGTAACTGACCAGGGTCACCCCCACTGGCCAGCGGTAGTCCTGCATCCCGCGCAGGGCCCCCAGCGCGGTGGACTGCAGGCCGTCGGCCACCTGCATCGCCGCCACCACCACAAACATCGGCACCGCGATGGCAACCACCTGCGGGTCGTCGCTCATGGCCTCGGCAATGCGCCGGCCAAACAGCACCAGCAGCACGGTGGCCAGTAGCATCCATGCCGTGACGCTGACGAAAGTGGCGCTGCCGATGGCCCGGATGCGGGCGGTTTCGCCGCGGCCCTGGGCCTGGCTGATGCGGATGCTCACTGCCGCCGCCATGCCCAGCGGCAGCATGTACAGCAGCGCGCCGATCGAATGCACCACCTGGTTGGCTGCCAGTGCAGCGTTGCCCAGCCAGCCGAGCATCCAGGCGGCGATCACCACCGCGCCGGCTTCGGCCAGGTAACCCATGCCCAACGGCCAGCCTTCGCCGAACAGCGTGCGCCAGCGCAAACGCTGCCCAAGCGGCAGCTGGCGATAACGCGCCAGCGAGGGGGCCAGGCACCAGTAGGCCAGGGCCAGCAGCAGCGCCAGCAACTCGGCGAGCACCCCGGCGATCCCCGCCCCTACCAGCCCCAGCGCCGGCAGGCCGAAATGGCCATGGATCAGGCCGTAGCTCAGCGGGATGTTGAACAACACCGCGCTCATCACCAGCCATACCGCCACCCACGGGCGGCCAATGGCCTCCAGCACGTCCTTGAACACCACGATCAGGCAGTACGGGATCAGGAACACCGCCATGGCCTGCCAATAAGGGGTCAGCAACGCCAGGTCCGGCAACGGTACACCCAGCCACTGCAGCAGCGGCAAGGCAGCCAGCATCGCCAGGCAGCCCAAGGTACCGATCAGCAAGCCGTAACCCAGGCCTGCGCGCAGGGTGCGCGTCACCGTCGCCGGGTCATCGGCGCCGAAGGCATGGCCGACGCGCACGCTGAGGGTGGCGAGCATGCCGTAAAGCCCCGCATGGAAAATCAGCCCGGCGCTGCTGGTCAGTGCCACGCAGGCCAGCACCACGGTGCCGAGCGAGGCCAGCAGCACAGTGTCGGTCAAGCTGATCAGCTCGGCAGCGGACAGGCCCAGCACCAATGGCAGGGCCAGGCGCAGCAAGCCTGGCAGCTCGGCCAGCCAGGAAACGGCGCTGTGCTTTACAGAAGCAGTCACGGTGAATACCTCGAATTGACATACGCCGCGTATGCTAATGCCATTTATTGACATACGCAACGTATGCTAATTTGCGCGGCATCGCTTTCAGCTGGAGCCAGCCATGCCCACCCCTCGCCGTAGCCGCGCCGCCATGAGCGCTGACACCACCGAACGGCTGATCGCCGTCGCCCGCCGCCAGTTCACCGAGAAGGGCTTCAGTGCCGTGGTCATGGACGACCTGTGCGCCGAAGCCGACCTGACCCGTGGTGCCCTGCATCACCATTTCGGTGGCAAGGCCGGGTTGTTCACCGCGGTGGTGCAGAGCTTGCTCGATGAGATCAACCAGGCGCTGGATGTGCGCTACGCCACCCATGAAGACCCCTTGGAGGCATACATCGACACCTGCCTGCACTACTACGACCTGCTGCGCGACCCGGTCCTGCGGCGCATCCTGCTGCAGGATGCGCCGGGCGTGCTGGGCCTGCGCTTGCGCGAGCTGGAAGAGGCCAGCTACATCGGGCCCATGGCCCAGGGGCTGGTGGAATTGCAGGAGGCTGGGCGGTTGCGGGCATTTGACGCGGTGGCCATGGCGCATCTGATCAATGGGGCCATGGGGGATACCGGGATCTGGGTGGTGGCGCAGGATGATCCGCAGGCGGCGGCGGAGCGGGTCAAGGGGGCGCTGCGGTGTTTGCTGGAGGGGTTGCAGGGTTGAGGGGTTGAGGGGTTGGGTTAAGGCCACCAGGTGTTCGCCGATGGTTTTGCAGCGCCTATGAGATCGAGCGCCGCGCGGGCGGCGCTCGATCTCATAGGCGCTACAGAATCCCCCGACAAACCCGGAGCGCAGCCGAATTTTCTCCTCATGATCTAGTCTTTTACCCACAAATTCCCCATTCCACCCCTGCGGCAATCAGCCCCAGCAAAAAATGTACTAACTTGTTAATTAGCTTGCTAAGGGCTTAAACTGCGCCGCATTCCACCTGCGAGATCCCTGGCATGAAAGACAACCCCCGCGCCACTGGCGCCCCCACATTCATCCTGGTCGGCCTGGGCGTGATCGTCGCCCTGCTCGGCCTGCTGCTGGCCGCCGGCGGCTTCAAGCTCGCCGGCCTCGGCGGCTCCTGGTACTTCCTGGTCGGTGGCCTGGCCATGGCCATCGCCGGCCTGCTCATTGCCCGCCGCAAACCCGCCGGCGCCTGGCTGTACGCCGTGTTCCTGCTCGGCACGCTGATCTGGGCCGTGACCGACGCCGGCCTGGTGTTCTGGCCGCTGTTCTCGCGCCTGTTCATGTTCGGCGCGATCGGCCTGCTGGTGGCACTGGTCTATCCGCTGCTGGTGCGCGCCCAGGGCGGCAGCAGCGGCCGCGGCGCCTATGGCATCGCCGCTGTGCTGGCCGTGCTGCTGGCGATTGCCGCCGGCAACATGTTCGTCGCCCACCCCAGCGTAGCCCCCACCGGCAAAGGCCCGGGCCTGACTCCAGTCGAAGCTGGCAAGGAACAGAAGGACTGGGCCCACTACGGCAACACCGAAGGCGGCAGCCGCTTCGCCGTCCTGGACCAGATCAACCGTGGCAACGTCGACAAACTGCAAGTGGCCTGGACCTACCACACCGGTGACGTGGCCATCAGCGACGGCAACGGCGCCGAAGACCAGCTCACCCCGCTGCAGGTTGGCAACAAGGTGTTCATCTGCACCCCGCACAACAACCTGATCGCCCTCGACGCCGACACCGGCAAGGAGCTGTGGAAGAACGCCATCAACGCCCAGTCCAAAGTCTGGCAGCGTTGCCGTGGCATGGCCTACTTCGACGCCAGCGCGCCGATCGCCCAGCCTTCCCAGCCAGGCAGCTCGCCCATCACGGTCGCCAGCGTGCCCGCCGGTGCCAACTGCCAGCGCCGCCTGCTCACCAACACCATCGATGGCCGCCTGATAGCCGTGGACGCCGATACCGGCGAGTTCTGCCAGGGCTTTGGCAACAACGGCCAGGTCAACCTGATGACGGGCCTGGGCAATGTGCCCGACTCGTACTACCAGCTGTCGTCCGCCCCGTTGATGGCCGGTACCACCGTGGTGGTCGGCGGTCGTGTGGCCGACAACGTCCAGACCGACATGCCCGGCGGCGTGATTCGCGGCTTTGACGTGATCACTGGCGAAATGCGCTGGGCCTTCGACCCAGGCAACCCAGAAGATCGCAAAGCCCCTGAAGGCGACGCCACCTACGTGCGCAGCACCCCCAACAGCTGGGCACCGATGTCCTACGATCCGGCCATGAACACCCTGTTCCTGCCGATGGGCTCCTCGTCCACCGACATCTACGGTGTCGAGCGCAACCAGCTGGACCACACCTATGGCGCTTCGGTGCTGGCCCTGGACGCCACCACCGGCAACCAGAAGTGGGTGTACCAGACCGTGCACAACGACCTCTGGGACTTCGACCTGCCGATGCAGCCCAGCCTGATCGACTTCACCAAGGACGATGGCCAGACCGTGCCCGCGGTGGTGATCGGCACCAAGGCCGGGCAGATCTACGTGCTCGACCGCGCCACCGGCAAGCCGCTGACCCAGGTCGATGAAGTACCGGTCAAGCCGAGCAACATCCCCAACGAGCCGTACTCGCCAACCCAACCGAAATCCGTCGGCATGCCGCAGATCGGCGCGCAGACCCTGACCGAATCGGACATGTGGGGCGCCACCCCGTTCGACCAACTGCTGTGCCGCATCGACTTCAAGAAGATGCGTTACGACGGCCTGTACACCGCGCCAGGCACCGACCTGTCGCTGAGCTTCCCGGGCTCGCTCGGTGGCATGAACTGGGGCAGCCTTTCGACTGACCCAGTGCACGGTTTCATCTTCGTCAACGACATGCGCCTGGGCCTGTGGATCCAGATGATCCCTTCGCAGAACAAGGGCGCGGCAGCGGGCGGTGGTGAAGCGCTGAACACCGGCATGGGCGCCGTACCGCTCAAGGGCACCCCGTATGCGGTGAACAAGAACCGCTTCCTGTCGGTAGCCGGCATCCCGTGCCAGGCGCCGCCGTTCGGCACCCTGACCGCCATCGACATGAAGACCCGGCAAATCGCCTGGCAAGTGCCGGTGGGCACCGTCGAGGACACCGGCCCCCTGGGTATCCGCATGCACCTGCCGATCAAGATCGGCCTGCCGACCCTGGGCGGCACCCTGTCGACCCAAGGTGGCCTGCTGTTCATTGCCGGCACCCAGGACTTCTACCTGCGCGCCTATGACAGCAGCAACGGCAACGAAGTCTGGAAAGCCCGCCTGCCAGTGGGCAGCCAGGGCGGCCCGATGACCTACGTTTCGCCCAAGACCGGCAAGCAGTACGTGGTGGTCACCGCTGGCGGCGCGCGCCAGTCGACCGACCGTGGCGACTACGTGATGGCATACGCACTGCCATAAACCTCTGACAGACATCGCGGGGCAAGCCCGCTCCCACGCAGCCCCTTGATGCTGGCGTGGGAGCGGCGGTGCGCCGATGCGACTTGCCCCGCGATGGTTTCCACACGATTTCAGGATTACCTGCAATGCCATCCGCTATTCGCATCACCCCTGCCCTGCTCCTGGCAGTCGCCAGCACCACCGCCCTCGCCGACAACGACCTGCTCACCCGCAACACCCTGACCGGCGACTGGGGCGGCCTGCGCCACCAGCTCGAAGAAGACGGCATCAAGTTCACCGGCGACTACAGCGGCGAAACCGCCTACAACGCCCACGGCGGCCTGCACCGCTCGGCGCGCTACTCGCAGAACCTCAAGCTTGGCGTGCAATTCGACCTGGCGAAGCTGTACAGCCTGGACGGCAAAGTCCAGCTGACCATCAACGACCGTCGCGGCAACAGCGCCTCGGAAGACCTGGTGGGCAACCGCCTGCCCATCCAGGAAAACTACGGTGGCCTGTACACCCGCCTGACCGAACTGAGCTACGAGCGCAATTTCACCCCGGCGCTCAACGTCAAGCTCGGCTACATGGCCATGGGCAACGACCTGGGCGGCCTGGACAGCGGCATCCTGTGCAACTTCATGAACGCCGGTTTCTGTGGCCACCCGCTGAACATGTCCGGCGGCAGCGGCTGGACCAACTACCCCAACGCCCACCTGGGTGCGCGGGTCAAGTACGACCTCTCGCCGGCCTGGCAGCTGCGGATGGCCGCGTTCAACGTCGACCCCGAGAGCAATGGCAATTCCAGCCGTGCCTGGCACCTGGGCCCCAAGCACACCACCGGCACGGTGGTCCCGGTGGAGCTGGTGTACAAGCTGCAGGGCGAGCTGCCGGGCGAGTACAAGCTGGGCTACTACTACGACAGCTCCGATGTGAAGCGCATTGGCAGCAGCAAGGAAGTGTCGGGACGCGGCGGCCATTATCTGCTGATCGACCAGGCCGTATGGAACGACCCCACGTCGCCGGGCCGCAGCCTGCATGCCTTCGGTCAGTATTCGGCATCGAGCAAGGCGGCCTCGCCGTTCACCAAGTGGTATGGCACTGGCGTTGTGCTGTACAAGCCGTTCGCAGGCCGCCCGAAGGATACCGTGGCGCTGGGGTATGGCCGTGCGGTGCCGAACCCGCGTAGCCGGGATGTGCTGGAAGACGCCGCATTCGATGCCGGGCAGGACTTCCCCAACCTGGACAGTGCCGAGCAATTGATTGAACTGAGCTATGGCTACCAGGCCACGCCTTGGCTCAACCTGCGACCGGATGTGCAGTACATCGTCGAGCCGGGGGCGTTTTCCGGGAAAGAGATCGATAACGCGCTGGTGGTGGGCCTGCAGGTCAAGGCCACTTTCTGACTTTCAGGCCTCATTCGCGGGGCAAGCCCGCTCCCACGGGTTAGACCCTTCCTAGAAGTTGGACACCAATCCAACCCTTGGGAGCAGTCCAACCCGTGGGAGCGGGCTTGCCCCGCGATCTGTCCATCAAGCCGTGCGCAAGTACTCCGCCAACCTGACCAGCATCGCATCACACCCGCGCAACTGCTCCACGCTGACAAACTCATCCGGCTTGTGTCCCTGGTCCATGCTCCCTGGCCCACACACCACGGTGGGAATACCGGCCTGGTCGAACAGCCCCCCCTCGGTCCCGAACGCCACCGTACCGAAGTCATCAGAGCCACTGAGCAGTGCCACCAGCCGCGCCGCCTCACTGTCGGCCGGCGTCGCCAACCCCGGGTACGCGCTCAACGGCTTCAGGCGTATGTCACTGCCTGCACTCACCGCCCGCATGCGCGGCAGCAACTCGGCCTCGGCATAGGTCTGCAAGCGGTCAGCCACCGCCTGCGCCTCGAACCCCGGCAAGGCCCGCACCTCAAAATCGAACTCGCACTCCTCGGGCACGATGTTCAACGCCCGTCCGCCCTTGATCACCCCGGTCTGTACCGTGGAGAACGGTGGGTCGAAGCGCTCGTCATGCTGCTCGGGCCGCGCCAGCTCGTCACCGATTTCACCCAGCTTGCCGATCAGCCGCGCGGCATACTCGATCGCATTGACCCCATAGGGCGCATACGCCGAATGACAGGCCGCGCCATGCACCTGGCAACGCATGGCCAGCTTGCCCTTGTGGCCAAGCACCGGCTTGAGCTCGGTGGGCTCGCCGATCAGGCACAGCCTTGGTTTGTGTGGCCGCTGCTGCAGTGCCTCGAGCATCGAGCGCACGCCCAGGCAACCGACTTCTTCGTCATAGGAGAACGCCAGGTGCACCGGCAGCTTCAACGGTTGCGCCAGAAACGCCGGCACCGCCGCCAGCACCGAGGCGATGTAGCCCTTCATGTCGGCGGTGCCGCGACCATACAGCCGGCCATCACGCTCGGTCAGCTCAAAGGGCTCGACGGTCCACGCCTGGCCGTCCACCGGCACCACGTCGGTGTGCCCGGACAACACCACGCCGCCGCGATCGGTCGGGCCGATGGTGGCGAACAGGTTGGCCTTGGTGCCCTCTTCATTGAGGAACAGCTCGCTGTCGACCCCAAGCCCGGCCAGGTAGTCACGGATGAAGCCGATCAGCTCCAGGTTCGAATCGCGGCTGACGGTGGCAAAGCCCACCAGCCGCGCCAGCAACGCCTGGCTGGACCGCTCATTCATCGCCCGGCACTCCGTAGCTCGGCGCGACGGTGGGGTTGAGTGCACGGGTCACGTAGTCCTGCATCTGCGGGCGATAGGCCTGCCACAACTTGTCCAGTTCGCCGATCGGGTCCTGCTCGGCCCAGTCCACGCGCAGGTCAACCAACGGCCAGGTCAGCTCGCCGGCGATCTTCATCGCCGCCGAATGCACCGGCCCCGCCTCGCCGCCGGCGGCCATGGCCGCATGCATCGCTGCCAACAGGCGATCGGCCAGGTGGCCGCCGGCCTGTTCAAAGGCGGCGACCATCGCCTCGATCACGGCCTGCGACGACAACAGGTTGCCCGCCGCCGCGCATTGCTCGCCAGCCACCGCGTTGTGCACGCCCAGGGCCTCCTTGCCGGTGAACAGCGCCACCTGGCCACGGCTGTCGATCACCGTCACCTGGCGGTACTCGCTCCAGCCGTTGGCGCTGAGCACCTGGTCCAGCACTGCGGCAGGCGGCAACTGCCCCTGCTCGAGGGCATCGAGGATCTGCGGGCCGAGCGCCGGCAAGGTGATGTTCTGGGTCGCGACTGCGCCCACGCCAGCCCGCACCCAGGGGCAGCGGGCGCCCACGGCGATGCTCGACGAACTGATGGCGATGCCGACCTGGCCGGTGTCCTGGCAGCGGCCGATGATGGAGAAGGTCATGGGTGCAGCTCCTGTCTGGGTTTGCCTGCATTCTCGGCAAGCCCTGGCAGGTGCGAAACGAGCATTTTCATGGGCATTGCACAGGAAAAAACTAATGGGCCTGTTGGCAAAGTATCGTGGGAGCGGGCTTGCCCCGCGATTGCCATATCGCGGGGCAAGCCCGCTCCCACAGGCCGCCCCCCCTTCGCCAATTTATCGGCAAGCCCCAGCTAAATACTATTTTCGCGATTTCCCAGCCATCCCTAGTCTGGCCCCAGGCAACGGCGGTCCTCCCAACCGACCTCAACAACAACCGCCTGAACAAGGGCTCGGACATGACACTGAACAATTACCAAATCGACACCCTCGTGGTCGGCGCCGGCCAGGCCGGCGTGGCCATGAGCGAACACCTGAGCAAGCTCGGCGTGCCGCACCTGGTGCTGGAGCGCAACCGCATCGCCGAGGCCTGGCGCACCGGCCGCTGGGACTCGCTGGTGGCCAACGGGCCAGTCTGGCACGACCGCTTCCCGGGCCTGGAATTCGACCTCGACGCCGACGCCTTCGCCGGCAAGGACCAGGTCGCCGACTACTTCGAGCAGTACGTACGCAAATACAACCTGCCGGTGCGCACCGGCGTGGAAGTGAAAAAAGTGGCGCGCAACGCCGACCGCCCAGGCTTCACCATCGAAACCAACCAGGGCGTGATCCACGCCAACCGCGTGGTGGCCGCCACCGGCCCGTTCCAGAAACCGGTCATTCCGGCCATCGCGCCAAAGGATGAAAGCCTGCACCAGATCCACTCGGCCGCCTACTTCAACCCCGAGCAACTGCCCGAAGGCGCGGTGCTGGTGGTCGGCGCCGGCTCCTCCGGCGTGCAGATCGCCGAAGAGCTGATGCGTGCCGGGCGCCAGGTGTACCTGTCGGTCGGTGCCCACGACCGCCCACCGCGCAGCTACCGCAACCGCGACTTCTGCTGGTGGCTGGGCGTGCTCGGCGAGTGGGACGCGGAGATCGCCAAGCCCGGCCGCGAACACGTGACCATCGCCGTGTCCGGCGCCCGAGGCGGCCACACCGTGGACTTCCGTGCCCTCGCCCACCAGGGCATGACCCTGGTCGGCCTGACCCAGTCGTTCGAAGGCGGTGTGGCGCGGTTCCAGGACAACCTGGCCGACAACATCCAGCGTGGCGACGAAAACTACCTGGCCCTGCTGGATGCCGCCGACGCCTACATCGAGCGCAACGGCCTCGACCTGCCGCCGGAACCTGACGCGCGCAAGCGCCTGCCCGACCCGGACTGCGTCAGCAACCCGCTGCGCGAACTGGACCTGGCCAAGGCCAATGTCACCAGCATCATCTGGGCCACCGGTTACGGCGTGGACTTCAGCTGGCTGCAGGTCGACGCCTTCGATGCCAACGGCAAGCCCCAGCACCAGCGCGGCGTGTCGAAAGAGCCGGGCGTGTACTTCCTCGGCCTGCCTTGGCTGTCGCGCCGTGGCTCGTCCTTCATCTGGGGCGTTTGGCACGACGCCAAGCACGTCGCCGGCCATATCGCCACCCAACGCACCTACCTGGCCTACCGCGATCGCGACCAGCGCAACGCGCAAGAACAGGACACTTCGCTCAATAATGTCAGCACCCTCGGAGCCCACTGATGCCTACCCATACCCGCATCCGCATGTTCAACACCAAGGTCACCTACCCTAACCAGACCCTGGACAACGACCTGTGCCAGGCGGTCCGCGCCGGCAACACCATTTATGTTCGCGGCCAGGTCGGCACCGACTTCGAAGGCCGCCTGGTCGGCCTGGGTGACCCACGGGCCCAAGCCGAGCAGGCAATGAAGAACGTCAAGCAACTGCTTGAAGAGGCAGGCTCGGACCTGTCGCACATCGTCAAGACCACCACCTACATCACCGACCCACGCTTCCGCGAGCCGGTGTACAAGGAAGTGGGCAAGTGGCTCAAGGGCGTGTTCCCGATTTCCACCGGGCTGGTGGTGGCGGGCCTGGCCCAGGCTGAATGGCTGATGGAGATCGATGTGATCGCGGTGGTGCCGGATCAGCAGTAATCCGACCTGAAGCAATCGCGGGGCAAGCCCGCTCCCACGCCGATCCTTGATGCTGGCGTGGGAGCGGGCTTGCCCCGCGATGCTTTTCAGAACCTGGCCAATTCTTCCCGGCAAAACTCCACGAAAAGCTGTGCCGGCTTGGTCAACTGCACCCGCTTCAGGTGCGCCGCAGCCAGCCCCGACAGCGTCACCGGCTCGGCGATGTCCAGCATCACCAGGCGCTGGCCGTCATAGGTGAACTCGGTATGCGGCCGGGTCACCAGCAGCGAAAATCCGAAGCCCTGCCCCACCATCCCGCGCACCATCTCTATCGACGGCGAACTGAAGACGATGTTCGGCGTGAGCCCCAGTTCGTTGAACAGGCTGACGAAGTAGGTTCGGCTGGGCGCCACGTCGAGCAGGATCATCGGCTCCGGGCACAGGTCGCGCAGCGACACCTGGGCCTGGCCGGCAAAGCGGTGTTTCTCCGGCAACAGCACGTAGGGCTTCTGCGGCGGCATCAGCGGCTCGGCCTCGATGGTGCCGTCCAGGTCATGGTCGTAGAGGAACGCCAGGTCGAAGGTACCGGCGGTCAGGCCCTGGATCAGTTCCTGCTGCTCACCGTCGCGCAGGCGGATGTCCACCCCGGGGTAACGTGCGCGAAAACCGGCGATCAGCCTTGGCAGGTACAGCGGCGCCACGGTCTCGAAACAGCCGATGTCGATATGCCCGGCCACCGTGTCGTTGTCGGCCAGGGCGTTCTGTTCGAACTCGTGGGCCATCTGCAGCAGGGCGCGGGTCTTGGCGTAGAAACGCTTGCCGCTGGGGGTCAGTGACACACCCTGGGCGTGATGACGAATGAACAGCTGTACGCCAAAACTTTCTTCCAGGCTCTTGATCGCCGTAGAGATGGACGGTTGGGCGATATACAGCTGACGCGAGGCTTCGGCAACGCTGCCGGCCTCTACGGTGGTGACGAAGTACTTGAGTTGACGCAAGGTGTATGAAGCCATGGGTACCTCTATGGCGCCGTGGCCGGCACGCTGGGATTTTTCCCACAAGCTTACTCTGTGTGACAGGGTCTCGGAGGGTTGCGGCAGGCAAGGATTAACCTAGGGGTTGAACATATTATTTGTTGCAGCGGACTTGGCCCTCGCCACGCTTTCCGAATACTGGACAGAACCTCCCGACGGCCCCGGAGCATCCCAGGACCGCCGAGTGGTTTTGAAAGGCTGCCGCCGTTACAGGCCATTGCCTTCAGTCGAACCCAGCCTTTGGCACGCAGTCATTACCGATCAGTCTGTGAGCTGCAGCACAGCGAGATTGATCATGGGGTGATGCGCTACGTGAGTGAGACGACTCAATCAAAGTCAAAGTCAGGCTGGCAGAGGCCCACCGGGGTCCAATATGTGCCTTCTGGGCAAGCGGGATTCGCGTGGGCCAGTTGGGTCAGGCCAGCAGTGGTCAACAGGGCGATCAGGACGAGCTTTTTCATACATGTTTCCTTGAATGGGATGTCTGCTTTAACGGCGGCAGGCGAGTTGTCTTACTCTCCTGCCGACAGCCAGACAGACCTTATCCCTCAGCCCAAACCTACGACTTTAGGTAATGCCCCACACATGCCTCGGAAACCTAACGCTGCTTCGTAGGAACGCCAAAGGGCACAGTGCTCCGCCTCCTGCCAGACGATATGATCGCCCCTGCCCACGCGACGCTGTCCACAGACGCAAGCGCATGAACATTCATCAGACGCGCCAAGGTTCAATCAAAATCGAATGCCGGCTGGCACAGCCCCATCGGAGAGCGCAAGGTACCTTGCGGGCAAGCCACTCGGGGGACGCCGATGCTTGCCAAGTGAATGCTCACGGCAAGGGCCGCGTTGCGCGGGGCAAACGGCGAAATGGCCTCACCCTCGGCCCTATCCCGCAGGGTGGGCTCCTGGCCATAGGCAACCTGGAGCACACTTGCAGCGGCCAACAGCGCGATTGTTGCGATCTTTCTCATTCTGACTCCTTGAATGGGCTTCGCTGGCGGGTCGTGCCAGCGTCAAAGACTCTAGCCCTGAACCTCACCACTGCATTCAGGTGTTGGCCGATGCGCCCCCTGAAATCATTTCTTGTTTTGTAGAAGCGCCCTCGCCAGCCCAAGATCGCAAACGCTTTCAAGCGCTTTCGCCAAGCCATTGGTTGACGGCGCTGTGTTGATCAAAGACCGTCGAATCACCGGTTTCACCAATGACGAAGAAGCCGCGTTGGAGCCACCGGATGTCGTGCCGCTGCTGATAGCAGATGAGTTACAGCGTCTGGGCGCACGTGATGAAACTTGGTCAAGGCGTTGCTCTCCAGTTGAAATGATCTTCACCGCCAGACCGGCCCAGGCGTGGTGAGATGAAACAACTGCGCCTTGTGTTGCAGCAGCTCATTCGAACGTAGCGATTGGATGGCAATCATCCCCAATCAGCTTATAGCCAGGCTCGCACACCAAGCCTGCACTACTACCAACCGATCGGTGCTTGGGTACGAGCGGCTGGTTGGCGTGCACGTTATCTACCGCCTGGCCCATCTGTTCGGGGCCGGAGAGCGGTTGTTCCGTCGGTTCTTCGGCTTGAGCCAAAGTGGCGGCGCTCAGTAACAGGATCATCGTCAGCACTTTCATGGGTTGCTCCTCAAGGTTGCCAGGGTTGGGTCATGACACCTGCCAGAAACTGGCAGGTGCAAGACCGTGCAACCGTAGCGAGCGCCCCGGTATCCGGGCACCTGGACACGTTGCCCGCCAAAGGCCGAACAGTTACCTCAGCCCCGCACCCCGAGCATCCCCCGTTCAACGATGAAGTCGATCACCGCCTGCAATCCCTCGCCTTTCTTCAGGTTGCTGAAGGTCCATGGTCGCTCGGGGCGCATGCGGTTGGTGTCGCGCTCCATCACCTCCAGCGAGGCACCGACGTAGGGCGCCAGGTCGGTCTTGTTGATCACCAGGAAGTCCGACTTGGTGATGCCTGGCCCACCCTTGCGCGGGATCTTCTCGCCTTCGGCGACGTCGATCACATAGATGGTCAGGTCGGCTAGCTCCGGGCTGAAGGTGGCGCTGAGATTGTCGCCGCCGCTCTCGACAAAGATCACTTCAAGGTTGCCGAACTTGCGCGCCAGCCCCTCCAAGGCCGCGAGGTTCATCGAGGCGTCCTCGCGGATCGCGGTATGCGGGCAGCCACCGGTTTCCACGCCGACAATGCGCTCGGGCTCCAGGGCGCCGGCCTCGGTGAGGATGCGCTGGTCTTCCTTGGTATAAATATCGTTGGTCACCACGGCGATGTGGTAGTGATCGCGCATGGCCTTGCACAGGCATTCGAGCAGCGCGGTCTTGCCGGAACCGACCGGTCCGCCGACACCGACACGCAGGGGTTGCTGGTAGTTTTCCATCTAGGCAGTCCTCAGGAACGGAACAAACGGGTGTATTGGGTTTCGTGGCGTGACGAAGCGATGGCCAGCAACGGCAGGCCACCACCGAGCTGGTCGTCGTCCAGCGCCAGGGCTTGATCGAGTACCGCAGGCAATTCCTCGCCCAGATCGCGCAGCAGGGTCTGCGCCGCCTGCTGGCCGAACGGCACCAGCTTGACCCCGGCCATCACCGCCCCCTCCAGCCAGGCAAAGCCAAGGCCGAGAGCGAGCTGGCGCAGCGGGATCGACCAGTGCGCGCCAAGCCAGGCCATGCCGCCAAGCTGGCTGAGTTCAAGGCTGGGCCGCCAGGCCGGCGCCTGGCCCAGTTGCCAGCCATCGAGCAGGCGCGACAGGGCGCTGCCGCGCTGCTGCTCTTCAAGGCGCAGCTCGGCGGTTTCGCGGTTGGCCAGCAGAAAGCGGCTCCAGTGCGCGAAGGCTTGAGCGTCGCCCGCCTGGCAGGCACGGTACAGGCGCGCCAGCAGCGGCCAGTCGAGGTAGCCGAGGGTGTCGTGCAACTGTTCACGTTGCCAGGCTGCGAAGCTGGCGGTATCCCGTACCCAGCCGGCTTCGACCGCCCACTCCAGGCCCTGCGAGTAGGTAAAGCCCCCCACCGGCAGGCCGGGGCTGGCCAGTTGCAGCAGGCGCAGCAGCGCCAGGTCGCTGTTCATCAGCCGGCCAGCACCAACGCTGCACCGGCCAGCAGGCCGCCGCCGAAGGCCTTCTGCAGGCCGGCATGGCGGCGCAGCAGGCAACCGACGGCGAAGCCTGCGGCCAGCAGCAAGCCGCTGACGGTGACGAAGCCGGCGCTGAACTGCCAGAACGCACTCGGCGTGGCCTCGACGCCATGGGCCCAGCCATGGAACAGGGCGAACACCGGCATGATCAGCGACAGCAACAACTGGCGGCTGGGCAACAGCATGGCCGCGGCGGCCACCAGCAGGGAGCCGAGGATCATCTGTTCCATGCCGACCACATCACCGAATAGATGGCCGCACACCGCGCCGCCGAACATGGCCGCCAAGGTGGCCAGCGGCAGGGCCAGGGTTCGGCCGGTCAGCGCGGCGAGCACGCCGGTGCCGAGCAGCATCAGCAAATGATCGAGGCCGGTCAGCGGGTGCAGCAGGCCATCCTGCAACGGGTTGGCGTCGTGGCCTGGGTGGGCGAAGGCCGGCAGGGCCACCATCAGCAGCATCAGGGCGAAAGTCTTTTTCATTGTCAGCTCCAGGAGGTGTTCAGGAATGGGCTTGCAGGCGCACGAAGGGATGGTCGTGAGCATGGCTGTGGCTATGCGGAGCGCTCTGGTAGGCGCCGGCCTCGGGCTCGAACGGCGCCTGTTCTGCAGCCACCGTCAGCCCCAGGCCACGCAGCATGTCGTCGAGCACATGGTCGTGTTGGTAACGCAGCAGGCCCGGTTCGATCTGCAGCGGCACATGGCGGTTGCCCAGGTGGTAGGCGGCGCGCGCCAGCAGGTGCGGGTCGCTGCAACGCACGGTGGATACCGCCTCGGGCGCTGCCAGCACGCGGATCACCTGCTGGCCTTCGGCATCGGCGAGCAGCTCGCCACCGCGCAGCAGGTGGCCGCGTTCGAGCATCAGGCCGGCATCACGGCCATCGTCGAGGGTCACGCGCAGGCGGCTCTTGATGCGGCTGTCGACAGTCAGGGTGACGCTGCCGGTCACCGTTTCGGCGTCGGCGACCCTGCGGGTAAGTACGATCATGTTCACTCCTTTCAATCAAATCGGTCATGCGGGCCTGGGGACGTGAGAGCGGCGGTGCCGTCCATCGCGGGGCAAGCCCGCTCCCACAGATGCCGTCCAGCCAAATCATTCAGAACAGGAAATAACGCTGGGCCAGCGGCAGTTCGCTGGCCGGCTCGCACACCAGCAGCTCGCCGTCGGCGCGCACCTGGTAGGTCTGCGAATCGACCTCGATCACTGGCTGCAGGGTGTTGTGCAGCATGTCTGCCTTGCGCACCTGTCGGCAGCCGTGGGCCACGCCGATCAGACTGTGCAGCTTCAGTTCCTCGGGCAGGCCACGGTCCATGGCGGCCTGGGACAGGAAGGTCATGCGCGTGGCATGCCGCGCCGCGCCCAGGGCACCGAACATCGGCCGGTAGTGCACCGGTTGCGGCGTGGGGATCGAGCCGTTGATATCGCCCATGGGTGCGGTGACGATCATGCCGCCCTTGATCACCAGCGCCGGTTTGACCGCGAAGAACGCCGGTGCCCACAGCACCAGGTCGGCCAGCTTGCCCACCTCCACCGAGCCGACCTCGTGGCCGATGCCATGGGTCAGCGCCGGGTTGATGGTGTACTTGGCGATGTAGCGCTTGACCCGGAAGTTGTCGCTGTAGCTGCTGTCCGGCGCCAGCGGGCCACGGCGCAGCTTCATCTGGTGCGCCACCTGCCAGGTGCGCAGCACCACCTCGCCGACCCGGCCCATGGCCTGGGAGTCGGACGAGGTCATGGCGAAGGCGCCCATGTCGTGGAGGATGTCCTCGGCGGCGATGGTCTCGCGGCGGATGCGCGACTCGGCGAAGGCCACGTCCTCGGCGATGCTCGGGTCCAGGTGGTGGCAGACCATCAGCATGTCCAGGTGCTCATCGACGGTGTTGACGGTGTACGGCAGGGTCGGGTTGGTCGACGACGGCAGCACGTTGGCCTGCCCCGCCGCGCGGATGATGTCCGGGGCGTGGCCACCGCCGGCACCTTCGGTGTGGAAGGTGTGGATGGTGCGGTCGCCGATGGCGGCCAGGGTGTCTTCGATGCAGCCGGACTCGTTCAAGGTGTCGGTGTGGATCGCCACCTGGATGTCCATTTCTTCGGCCACGCCCAGGCAGCAGTCGATCGCCGCCGGGGTCGAGCCCCAGTCCTCGTGCAGCTTGAGGCCCACCGCACCCGCGGCGATCTGCTCGCGCAGCGCGTCGGGGCGCGAGGCGTTGCCCTTGCCCAGCAGGCCGATATTGATCGGCAGGCTGTCTGCGGCCTGGAGCATGCGCGCCAGGTACCAGGGGCCGGGGGTGCAGGTGGTGGCGTTGGTGCCGGTGGCCGGCCCGGTGCCACCACCGATGAAGGTGGTGACGCCGCTGGTCAGTGCTTCTTCCACCTGCTGCGGGCAGATGAAATGAATGTGCGAGTCGATGCCACCGGCGGTGACGATCTTGCCCTCGGCGGCGATCACCTCGGTACCCGGCCCGACCGCCACGGTCACACCGGGCTGCACGTCGGGGTTGCCGGCCTTGCCGATCGCAGCGATACGCCCGTGCTTGACGCCGATATCGGCCTTGACGATGCCCCAGTGGTCGATGATCAACGCATTGGTCAGCACCAGGTCCATGGCCTCGGCCGCCAGCATCTGGCCCTGCCCCATGCCGTCGCGGATCACCTTGCCGCCGCCGAACTTGACCTCTTCGCCATAGACCGTGAAGTCTTTCTCCACCTCTACCCACAGCGCGGTGTCGGCCAGGCGCACGCGGTCGCCGACGCTGGGGCCGAACATATCGGCGTAGGCCCGACGGGAAATTCGGCTCATACCTTGTTCTCCAGCGCGCCCATCACCTTGCCCTGGAAGCCATACACTTCACGCTTGCCGGCGTAGGCCACCAACTGCACGGTGCGCGCCTGGCCCGGCTCGAAACGCACCGCGGTGCCGGCCGGGATATCCAGGCGAAAGCCCAGGGCCGGCTCGCGCTCGAATACCAGGCAATCGTTGACTTCATAAAAGTGGTAGTGCGAACCGACCTGCACCGGCCGGTCGCCATGGTTGGCCACACTGACACTGACCGTGGCGCGGCCGACGTTGAGTTCGATGTCGCCAGCGGCGACCTGGATTTCTCCGGGGATCATGGGCAGCACCTCAGACGATAGGGTCATGCACGGTCACCAGCTTCGTGCCGTCGGGGAATGTGGCTTCGACCTGGACGTCGTGGAGCATCTCCGGCACGCCGTCCATCACCTGTTCGCGCACCAGCACTTCACGACCCAGGCTCATCAGCTCGGCCACCGTGCGGCCATCGCGGGCGCCTTCGAGCACCGCCGCGCTGATCAGCGCCACGGCCTCCGGGTAGTTGAGCTTCAGGCCACGGGCCAGGCGCCGTTCGGCCAGCAAGGCGGCGGTGAACAGCAGCAGTTTGTCTTTCTCTCTTGGGGTCAGCTCCATGGAGGCTCTCTTCAGGTGGCCCAGATGCGCGGCGGGCACGGCGCCAGGCCGAGCACGGCCGGGCGCAGCAGGTGCCAGAGGCGCTGCAGGTGGTGTTGCAGGTGTTGGTTGTCGTGGTCGAGCAGGCGAATCACCAGCAGTGAGCCAAGCAAAGTGGCGCCGGCCGGGGTCTTGAGTTCATCGAGCAGCTCGCGCACCTGCTCCAGCACCGCGGTGTCAGCGGGGGCGGCGCAGAAAGTGGCCAGCAGCGGGTGGTTGCCGAGCTTGGCCAGTTGCCCGCCGTCGATGCGCAGGCGCTCGTGCAGGCCGGGCTCGTCGGGCAGTTCGATGCACAGACGGCTGTCGAGGGCGCCCTGCTCGAACCGCTCATTCATCACCGGGCGGCCCAGGCACAGGGTTTCCCAGGCCAGCAGGCGGGCACCGGGCGCCAGGGTGAAACGGCTGTCGAGGCTGGCGCGGGCACCATTGAAGAAGATGCTGTCCTGGGGCAGCCATTCCAGGGTGCTGCCGGCTGCCAGGTGGAAGCGCTGCGCCAGCCGTGCGGTCGGGCCGATGCTGCGGTAGAACTTGCTGGCGCCGGGCATGGTCAGCAGTGCATGGCTGCCCGCTTCAAGGTGAATGTCCAGCTCCAGGCGGTCACCGGCGACGATGCCGCCGGGCGGGTGCAGCACATAAACGTGGCATGGGGCGCCCTCGGGGTAGAACGGCCGCTGCACCAAAAGAGGTCCGACATGGCGGCGCGCACCAAGCCGGGTCACGCCTTCACGTTGGACGAAGCGCAACTGCAGGTGCGCGCTCCAGCCCGCCTGCTCGTCGTGTGCCGTGTGCGGCTCCGGCAAGGACATCCCAAACCCCCGTCATCCGTGGCCTTGGCCGCTCTGGCTTAACGTCTTGAACGCCATGCCAGCGCGGCTGCCTGACCAATCGATCAAAATTCATAAACGGGATGTTGCAGGTTGCAGGCCAAGTAATCAGATGAATCCGGATGAATTTTCCTACGATGTATTCAAACGACGCTGCCACGGGCCTCGCACTGCGCAAATGCAGGGCAAAAGCGCGCCCTCAAGCAGTGCCGACGGCGTTACACTCACGCCCCAGGAAAATGCACAGCACAGGAGTTCCGATGCAATTCGCCGCCGCCATCCCCATCCTGCGGATCTTCTCGGTCGACAAGGCCCGGGAGTTCTACCTTGATTTCCTCGGATTCAGCCTCGACTGGGAGCATCGTTTCGCCCCGGACCTGCCGCTGTACATGCAGGTCCACCGCGACGGGCTGATCCTGCACTTGTCCGAACACCACGGCGACGCCACCCCGGGCTCGGCGGTTTTCGCCAGGGTGGAAGACCTCAAGGCCCTGGAACGGGAACTTCTGGCCAAGCAGTACGGCTACTCCCGGCCGCACGCCGAAAAGGTCGACTGGGGGCTGGAAATGCAGATCGCCGACCCGTTCGGCAACCGCCTGCGCTTCTGCCAGCAGATCGACGACGCCTGATGGCCAGCAATAAACGCGCGCTGGCGCGCCTGGAGCGGGAAATGGTCGCCTGCCTCACCGAGGCCTGCGCCACTGCCCAGGCCGAGATCGTCGGCTTTGCCTGGCTCACCCACCAAGTCGACCTCGACGACTTCCCTGCCAGCCTGCGTATCACCTGGGTGTTCACTGACGATACGGCCAAGGCCGATGCACTGGCCGGTGCGGCCAAGGCGCGGATACTGGCGCTGACCACCCAGGCACTGGCCGAGGCCGGAGTGCAGCTGGACCATGTGGCGTGGCATTTGCGCTATGACAGTGAAGAAGCTTGCTGGCGCGACCATGGTGGGGACTGGAATCGGCGGTTGCGCTGAGTTTGGATCGTGTGAGGGCCGGCAGGTGCATGGCGAAAGATGTGCAGCGCCAGGCACCTGGTGGCCCTCACCCAATATCCCGCCATGCACCCGAAGGCCCAACTCAAATCCTGTATCAACCAACAACCGAGCCGCCCAGCCGCAAGCCCGGCCAATTCGTGACTGGCCGTTTCCGATCCGCGCCGGATGTATTAAGGTGGCGTGGTGCGCATATAACAGCAGCCCGCCGTGTTCGGGCTTTGAGCTATGAGGGTGTCATGAGCAACGCAAGCATTAACTGGGACAAGCTGGGCTTCGACTACATCAAGACCGACAAGCGTTACCTGTCCGTATGGCGTAACGGCGAGTGGGACAAGGGCACCCTGACCGACGACAACGTGCTGCACATCAGTGAAGGCTCCACCGCCCTGCACTATGGCCAGCAGTGCTTCGAGGGCCTGAAGGCCTACCGTTGCAAGGACGGCTCGATCAACCTGTTCCGCCCCGACCAGAACGCCGCGCGCATGCAGCGCAGCTGCGCCCGCCTGCTGATGCCGCACGTGCCCACCGACGTGTTCATCGAGGCCTGCAAGCAAGTGGTCAAGGCCAACGAGCACTTCGTTCCGCCGCACGGCAAGGGTGCCCTGTACCTGCGCCCGTTCGTGATCGGCACCGGTGACAACATCGGCGTGCGCACCGCGCCCGAGTTCATCTTCTCGATCTTCGCCATCCCGGTCGGTTCGTACTTCAAGGGCGGCATGAAGCCGCACAACTTCCAGATTTCCAGCTTCGACCGTGCCGCCCCCCAGGGCACCGGCGCGGCCAAGGTCGGTGGCAACTATGCCGCCAGCCTGCAGCCGGGTGCCGAAGCGAAGAAAGCCAACTTCGCCGACGCCATCTACCTGGACCCGCTGACCCACACCAAGATCGAAGAGGTCGGCTCGGCTAACTTCTTCGGCATCACCGCCAACAACGAGTTCGTCACTCCGAAATCGGCCTCGGTACTGCCAGGTATCACCCGCCTGTCGCTGATGGAACTGGCGCAATCGCGCCTGGGCCTGACCGTGATCGAAGGCGATGTCGAGATCAACAAGCTCGACCGTTTCATCGAAGCCGGCGCCTGCGGCACCGCCGCGGTGATCACGCCGATCGGCGGCATCGAGTACAACGGCAAGCTGCACGTGTTCCACGACCTGGAAAAGGTCGGCCCGGTCACCCAGAAGCTCTACAACGAGCTGACCGGCATCCAGAGCGGTGACGTCGAGGCACCGGCTGGCTGGATCGTCAAAGTCGCCTGATCCGGCGCGTTGACAGGAACGGGGCAGGCCTGCCCCGTTTTCGTTTATGTGTACATCCGGCAACACTCTGTAGGCATTTCCTGCACCAAGCAGTGAACCTGCCTACAAAAATGCGGTCTTTGGCTGACGGTCAATTCACCCGACCGGATCGCCGGCCCAGTCATCGGGCCTTCATTTGCCCCGTTTCAGCGAAGACCACCATGTCAGACAAGCAGCCCGCCAACTCCGCCCTCCCCGCCCTGCGCGGCGGCCTGATCGCCGCCCTGATCGCCCTCGCCGCCCCGGCCCATGCCGAAGAGCCGGCCAGCGATGCACGCTGGGTCAGCGACAGCCTGAGCACCTACGTGCGCAGTGGCCCCACCGATGGCCACCGGATCGTCGGCTCGCTGAAGTCGGGGCAGAAAGTCAGCCTGGTGACCAGCCAGGGCAACTACAGCCAGGTGCGCGGCCAAAGCGGCGACCTGGTGTGGATCCTCAGCAGTGACTTGCAGGCGTTGCCGGGCCAGAGCGAGCGCCTGCCGCAGCTCGACCAGCAGGTGGCCGACCTGTCCGGCCAGTTGAAAACCATCGACGACAGCTGGAAGAACCGCGTGCAAGGCATGCAGGAGACCCTGGACTCGCGCAAGGCGCTGATCGACGAACTGGAAAGCCGCAACAAGGCACTTAACGAGCAGCTCACCGAGGCCCAGTCGAACCTGCGCGACACCCAGGCGCGGCTGGGGGATGAGAACAAGCAAGTGATGATGCGCTACATGGTCTACGGCGGCAGCATTGCCGGTGCCGGGTTGCTGCTGGGGTTGATCCTGCCGGCGCTGACCCGCGGGCGAAAGCGTAACGACCGGTGGTTCTGAGACGATCTTCTTGACGCCCCATCGCGGGGCAAGCCCGCTCGCACGTGGGCTTAGGTCTCGCTTCCTGCACATGAAAATACGTGGGAGCGGGCTTGCCCCGCGATGGGACCGATCATGTCACGCCGAACGGTTGGTCACCCCGAACGGCACATGCACCGACGGCACCACGGTACTGGTGCTCTTCAGATGCCCGGACTGGTCATCGAAGAAGATGTGCGGCTTGAGCACCTGCAACACGCGACGCTTCTCGATGCCACCGAGGAAGAACGCATCGTTGGCCATCACCCCCCAGCTCTTCAATGTGTTCAACGCCCGCTCGTGGGATGGCGCGTTGCGCGCGGTGACGATCGACACCCGCAGACGGTTCTCGTAGCCGGGGTGGTCAAGTTTGAACTGCTCCTCCGCGGCCTGTATCCGCGCAATGCGCACGAAGAACTCCTTCAGCGGGCCGGGGTTGTGCGGCTGGGCCTTGTTCAGCACTTCGTGGGCATGGAAGCTGCCCAGCCCGCCGGACTGCATCACCGCCTCCGACTCGTCGCCGGCCAGCACGCCATCGAAGTCGAAGGCGATGCGCAGGTTGTCGTCGCTTTCGTCGTCATCGAACTGCGAGTCGAGCACCTGCCCGGCCGGGTAACCGGCCTGGATCGCCGCGTCCACATGCTGCTTGTCGGCGGACAGGAACAACGCGATGTTCAGCGCCGGAATGTATTCATAAGGCGAGCGACCCTGGGTGAAGATCGCCCGGGTCATGTTCAGCCCGTAATGGCCGATGGTCTTCATCACCCGCAACCCGGTGTCGGGGTCGTTCTGCGACAGCAGCACCACCTCCACCAGCGGGTCCTCCGGGTCTTCACGCAGGTCATTGAGCGCCAGCAGGCGCTTGATGAACGGGTAGGCAATGCCCTTGCCCAGCGGCACGTCCAGGTGCTGCTCCTGGTACTTGCGGTACTGCGCCTCGCCGTCGCGGCGGAACACCGCATCGGCTTCGCTGAGGTCGAACACCGCGCTTGACGCAACACCAATCACCAGGCGGTCGTCCAGTTCGAAGGGCATGCTGGGTTCCTTGTCTTGTAGGGCAGATGTTCAGGTGTCGCTGCGCCCCTGCAGGCGCGACGACCAGTCTTCGACCTGGCGTTGCGCCAAGCGCTTTTCCAGGGTCCGCCGCCAGTTCGGCACCAGCGGCAGCGCCAGGCATTCCTGCAGCAGCTCAGGCTCCAGGCATTTGTCGAACAGCACCGCCGACAGCCGCGCCACCGACCACTGGCCATGGGGGCGCTCGACCAGTTGCAGGGCATCGCCCGCCTGCACCACGCCCTCCTCCACGACCCGGTAGTACCAGCCGGTGCGTCCGCTCTGCTGCACCCGCAGGGCCATCTGCGCCACGTCGAAACGCTCGTTGAGTTTCCAGCACGGCATGCGCCCCTGGGAGATTTCCAGCAAGGCGGTGCCAGCACGTATGCGATCGCCCAGGCAAACATCGGCCTCGGTCCAGCCGGTGCTGCTGAAGTTTTCGCCAAAGGCGCCGGGTTGCGCCAGCAGCGGGTGCTCGCCCAGCTCGGCAGCCCAAGCGGCGTAGTGTTCACGAGGGTAGTGATGGATGGCTTTCTCGACCCCGCCGTGTACGCGCAGGTCACCTTGTTCGTCACCCGCGATACCCAGCGCGGTCACCTGCAAGGCACCCTGGCGGGGCTGCTTGTCGATGGCGCTGTGCGAACCTGGCCGGGTGAAGGGCCGAGCGATGCCGGTGAGCAGGCTGTCGAGGCGCGGGCTGGACGGGATCATGGGGAGCTCTCGTGGGATGACCCAAGCGAGCTTACACGAGACCCCGCGCCCTCCCAAAGGCTCGTGGCTACTTGCCGCGCGCTTTGTTGTAGATGGTCTTGGCACGGTCGGCCGAGGCCTGACACTTGGCCATGTCACCGCTGGCCTTGGCGTCCTTGGCTTCCTTGAGCAAGTTATGGTAGTCGTGCGCCATACCGCCATGCAGCGCCTGGCCATCGGTTTTGCTGATGTACTCCAGGTCATTGATCTTGGCATCGCAGTTGGTCGCCGCGCTGTCCTCGGCCTGTGCGGCAAAACTCAGTACCGAGGCAATCACTAGCAGTGTCATGGATTTCATGGAGCGTTCTCCTGGGAAATAGCCGGACTGCTGAAAGGTCGGCGGCACAACGCGCCGACGCAGCGACAAGAATAGTGCTCCAACGCACGCCCTGCGCGGGCTTCAGCCAAACGGCAGCGGCCGTTCGCTGACCAGGAAATCAATGAACACGCGCACCTTCAACGGCATGTGCCTGGCCTGCGGGTAAACCAGCATGAAGGGCCGCGTGGTGCCGCCGAAATCCGCCAGCACCTCCACCAGCTCACCGCTGTCCAGGGCGTCCTGCACGGTGAAGCGGTAGGCCTGCATCAGGCCGCCACCGTGGCGCACCAGCGTGCTGGTGGCGAGGAAGTCGCCCAGACAGGTGAAGGCGCCCTGGGTGTCCAGCTCGATCATCTGCCCGTCGCGCCGAAAGCTCCAGGGCGGACGGCGACCACTGCTGGGCATCTCGAACTGGATGCAGTCGTGCCCGGCCAGGTCATCCGGTGTCTGCGGCACCCCCGCCCGGGCCAGATAACCCGGGGTGGCGACGATCACCAGCTCGGCGTCCTCCAGGCGCCGCGCCACCAGCCGCGAGTCAGCCGGGGCACGGCCGCGGATGGCCAGGTCGAACTGCTCCTCGGCGAAATCGACATTGCGATTGCTGACGTGCACATCCACCAACACCTGCGGATAGCGTTCGCGAAAGCGCGGCAACAACGGCAGCAGGCGGTGGTGGGCATAGGGCGTCGGCGCGCTGATACGCAGCCGGCCGCTAGGCTCGAGCTGCCCACCCGTCACCTGCCGCTCGGCCTCCACCAGTTGCCCCAGGGCCTGGCGGCATTGCTGGTAGTAGGCCTGCCCGGCCTCGGACAAGCGCATCTGCCGGGTGGTACGCACGAACAGGCGCACGCCTAGGCGCTCTTCCAGGCGGGCCACCGACCGGCTCACGGCGGCAGGCGTGACCCCGGCCAGGGTAGCCGCCTCGGTGAAGCTGCCGGCATCGGCGGCAAGGCAGAACAGCTCCAGGCTGCCCAGTTGCAGGTCATCGAAATGGCGGGTCATGACGGCTCGATTGATTACACGATGTATCGATTGAAATGCCATGCGCCTCATTTTTCAAGCGAGCGTTGCAACTTACAGTGATTCCACACCGAGCCAAGGCTCATCCACTGGAGATCACCCCATGAGCAACCCACGCACCGTCATCATCACCGGCGCATCCAGCGGCCTGGGCTTCGCCCTCGCCCAGGCCTTCCTCGAACGCGGCGACAACGTGGTCGGCAATGCCCGCAGCCAGGCGCGCCTGGACGCCGCTGCCGCGCAGCTGGGCAACCCGGCCGGGTTCGTCGGCGTGGCCGGCGACATCGCCGAAAAAGCCACCGCCGAGCGCCTGTTCGCCACCGCGCTGGAGGCCTTCGGCCGGGTGGATATCCTGGTCAACAATGCCGGTATCTTCATTCCCAAGCCGGTGGAGGAATACAGCGAAGCCGATGTCGATGCGTTGGTCGGCACCAACCTCAAGGGTTTCTTCTACCCCGCCCAGGCCGCCGCCCGGGTGATGAAGGAGCAATGTCACGGGCATATCATCGCCATTACCGCGTCGGTGGCCATGCAACCGGACACCCGGGTACCGGCGCTGCTGCCGGTGCTGGTCAAGGGCGGCCTGAACCAGGCGGTCAAGGGCCTGGCCCTGGAGCTGGCCAGCAGCGGCGTGCAGGTCAACGCCGTGGCCCCTGGGATCATCGACACCCCGCTGCACGGCGGCGAGGCCCAAGGGCTGGGCGCGCTGTCGCCGAGCGGCCGTACCGGCAAGCCGCAGGATGTGGTGGACGCCGTGCTGTACCTGACCGACGCACGCTTCGTCAGCGGCGTCATCCTGCCGGTCGACGGCGGCAGCACCGCCGGCACCTGGCACTGAACCCACGGAGAAACTGAACATGCCTTATGTCCATATCCGCGTCACCGATGAAGGCGTCAGCGCTGAGCACAAGCGCCAGTTGATCGAAGGCACCACGCGACTGTTGCAGGAGGTGCTGGGCAAACCACCGGCCAGCACTTTCGTGGTGATCGAAGAAGTGCCCACCGACAATTGGGGGGTGGGCGGCGAGACGGTGACGGCGTTGCGCCAGCGCGAGCGGGGTTGAGCCCTTTCGCCTGTAGGAGCGGCTTTAGCCGCGAAGCAAGCGCCACGGTAATGGCCCCGGCCTTGCCGGGGTTCGCGGCTGAAGCCGCTCCTACAGGGGCCGCGCAGATCTTGAGACTTGCCGGCGAAGCGTCGACGCAGGCGCCTCGTCGATCTGCGCCATGCTCAACCACGCCGTTTCCCTGAGCAGCAGCGAACACACCGCCACCAGCGCCAGCGCCGCGGCCCCGTACAGCGCCACACCCAACGGGTTGTGGTCGGTGAGAATGAGGATCGCCGTGGCAACGCTCGATGCCGTGCCCCCGCCCAACGCCGCGCCGATCTGGTAGCTGGCGGAAATCCCCGAATAACGCATCTCACGCGGGAACTGCTCGCCGAGGAACGCCGGGATCGGCCCCTGGGTCGCGCCCATCAGCAATCCGACCAGGCTGTAGGCGCACAGCGCAATCGCGAAACTCTTCATGTCGACCAAGGCAAAGAAGGCAAACAACCCCAGCGCCATCACCAAAGCACCGAACACCATCACCCTGCGCCGCCCAAGGCGGTCGGACAGGTGCCCGAACAGCGGCGCCGACAAGACGATGGCCACCGACAGGGTCAGGTCGAACATCAGTGCCTGGGTGCTGCCGAACCCGGCCTGGGTGGCATAGGTGAGAAAGAAGGTGCTGCCGATGTAGGCGATGGTGCAGTAACCGAAGGCGATGCCGGTGCACAGCAGCAGTTGCCGTGGCCGCTGGCGCAGCGCTTCGGCCAATGGTGCCCGCACCGGTTTGGCTGCAGGCACGGCAAGCGGCGCGGGCGTCTTGAGCCGCGCATACAGGCCGATCAACACCAGGCTGCCACCGAGCCAGAACGGAATCCGCCAGGCGAAATCCACCAGGTTGTCGTTGGCCGCGGCGCTGACGATGGCGAACACCCCGGCGCCGAGAATCCCGCCGACGCCGATGCCCATGCTCGTGAAGCTGCCCCACAGCCCACGTCGCCCGGGCGGCGCCGACTCGATGCCGAACAGCGCCGCGCCGCCCCATTCGCCGCCGGCGGCGAAACCCTGGACCAGGCGCAACAGCACCAGCAGCACCGGCGCAGCCACGCCGATGCTGGCGTGGCTGGGCAGGCAGCCGATCAGGAACGTACTCAAGCCCATCAGCAGCAAGGTGGCGACCAACACTTTCTGCCGGCCAATGCGGTCGCCGTAGTGGCCGAACACAAAGCCGCCCAGGGGCCGGGCGAAGAAGCCGGCACCGAAGGCGCTGAACGCCACCAGGGTCGCCGTCAGGTGGTCGAGCCCAGGGAAGAACACCTGAGGGAAGACCAGCGCGGCAGCGGTGCCGTAGATGATGAAGTCGTAGAACTCCAGCGCGGTGCCCAGGCCGGAGACGCAAAAGGTCCGCAAGGCGGAGCGGGATGAAGCGGTGTGCGCATGCATTGTTTTTATTCTCGGAATGCAGATGGGCTCAGAAGCGCTGGAAGCCGGCCTTGGCCAGTTGCAGCGGGGTGCCCGCCACGTAGTCCAGCGCGCAGTGTTCAGTGTCGATGCCAACGCTGAGCAGGGTTTCCCAGCGCTCGGTATCGGGCATGGTCATGTCCGGATGGAAGCAGATCGGCGCGCTGTCGCCGGCCGCGCCGCACATCGCCTCGGCGCGGGCGCGCAGGTCGGCATCGGTCATCTGACCGATCACCTGCTGCAGATGGCCCAGGCGGCCGAGGGTGTCGGCGCGGTCGGCGACCTGCTCGCCCTGGCTCAGCTGGGGGTCGAGGAAATGGTTGGTGTGCAGCAGCCAGCCATCTTCGCGGGGCAACACCAACGCCGTGCGCTCGGGGCTCAGTTCGATGCTCACCGCGCGCGGGCTGCGGTCCTCGCGGGAAAACACGGTGAGCACGGTGGACGCACTGACCCGCGCCGAGCGCGCCAGCTCCACGGCCTCGTCGACGCTGCGGGCGTCTTCCAGCAGGCGCCGGGCGATGGCATGCACCGGCACGCCGCCGCTGGCGTTGTCGCTGGCGTGATGGAGGATGTTGAAATGCAGGCCCACGCCTGCGCTGTTCACCCCCAGCTTGGCCAGCATGCCAAATTCGCAGAACAGCTTGACCTGCATGCCGCCCACTGTGTGCAGCCCGAGCATCAGGCCGTGGGGGCACAGGCTGTCATGCCAGTCCCAGGTCTGCAGGGTCTGCGGCGGGCGCGCACCGCGCGGGGCGTGCACGCTGGTCGAGCATTCGTGGTGGCGGGTCCGGGCGGCCAGCACTTCGGTACGGGCGTTGAGGGCGGCCAGTTGCCACAGCGGCAGGTCGGCGCCCTTGGCCATGCCAATCACCTCGGTGGCCAGCTCCGGGCTCCAGGCCTGAAGCGCGGCCAGGCTGTTTTCGCCGATGCGCCGGGCCTCGCCCAGGCTCACGCCGATCCTGGGGAAGAAGCCCAGGTACAGCTCGGTGGTGTGGCGGACTTGTTCGGCGAACAGCGCGCCGAGCTGCGCACCGCGTGCCAGCGGGTCGCGGATGTCGGTGACGAAGGTGTGAATCTTCACTGCGGGGAACTCCTGGTACGGCAGGCTCGATGTTCAGGCAAGCCTAACCACGCCGGCGCAAGCGATCATCGCCCTGCCCCGCACAACTTTTGTGCCCAGGCGGAAAAACTCAGGCCTGCAAACCTTGCTCACGCAGGTGCTCGTGCAGCAAGGCGATGAAGGCCTGCACCTTGCGCGTATTGCGCCGGTGCGGCAGGTACAGCACGTGCACCCAGGGGCCGAAGGCGCTGAGGGCGCGCCAGTAGTCTGGCAGCACCTCGACCAGCTCGCCGCGGGCCAGGTACGGCGCCGCGCACCAGGTGGGCACGAATTGCAGGCCCTGGCCGTCGAGCAGGCAGGCCAGCAGGAAATCGAAGTTGTCACTCAGCAAGCGCGGGGTGGGCTGGCGCACCCGCAGGGCCTGGCCGTCGCGCTCGATCCACCAGAAGCTGCGGTTGAGCAGCGGGTGGCGCAGCAGCAGCCAGTCGTGCTGGGCGTAGTTGTCCAGCGTGATGTCTGCGCCGCGCCGCTGAAGGTAGGCCGGGCTGGCACAGAGGATCACCCGGTTCTCGATCAGCGGCTGGGCGATCAGCTCGGGCTGGTCGGTGGGGCCGTCGCGCAGCGACAGGTCGTAACCGCCGTCGATCAGGTCCTCGTTGGCGTCGTTGAGGTTCACCTCCAGGCGCACCTGCGGGTGTTCGCCCATGAAGCGGCAGCACACCTGGTTGAGAAACGCCGGGCCGAACGAGGGCGGCGCGGTGATGCGCAGGGTGCCGCGCAGTTCATGCTGCAACTGCTCGACCTCCTCGGTGACCAGCTGCAGATGCATCAACGCCTGGCGCGCGCCGTCCAGGTACAGGCTGCCGGCCTCGGTCAGGGCCATGCGCCGGGTGGTGCGTTCGAACAGGCGCACCCCCAATTCCGCCTCCAGGTGGGCGACGGCCTTGGTGATCGCCGACGGCGTCTTGCCCAACTGCTCGGCGGCGCGGCTGAAACTGCCGTGCTCGGCGGCGGCGACGAAGATGGTCAGGGCCGTCATTTTGTCCATGGTTGGTTCCTGTGAGGCACAAGTGGGCGTGCGAAGCAGTATCCATCCAGAGCCGAGGTGTGGGCAAACAGCGGGCCGCTTCGCGACCCTTTCGCCGGCAAGCCGGCTCCCACACCGACCGCGCCGGCCTCTGGCCTTGTGCTGTTCCTGTGGGAGCCGGCTTGCCGGCGAAAGAGCCACAGGGCAGCCCCGGTCGCACTCTTTCCCCAAAGCAAAAAAAGTTGTGCCCAAGACTGCGTTTAACCGACTTCCCACCTTGGCTAGCCTGCGGTCTGATCAAAACAACAACGAGACAGCCGATGAAGCAGTTCCTGAAGATCGCCCTCGGCGCAGGCCTGGCCTGCACCGCCCTGCCCGGCCTCGCCGCCGTGGACCTGATCCTGCACAACGCCAAGGTCTACACCGCCGCCCCCGATCAGCCGTTGCAGCAGGCCGTGGCGGTGGACGGCGAGAAGATCGTCGCGGTGGGCTCGGACCAGGCCGTGCTGCGCCTGAAAACCGCCGGCACGCAGGTCATCGACCTGGGCGGCAAGCTACTGATGCCGGGCATGCTCGACTCCCATTCCCACGCCATCAAGGGCGGCCTGCAACTGGAGCTGGCCAACCTGGCTGGCGAGCAACTGCCCCTCGACGAGCTGGAGCGGCGCCTGCGCCAGTGGCGCGACAACGGCAAGGCCCGGCGTGGCGAGTTCCTCAGTGTCGGCGGCCTGCCACCGACCTACTGGGACGATATCCCGGCCCTGGAACAGCGTTTCAATCACGGCGAGTGGGCCACGCAACCGATCCTGTTCGCCGCCAACGACATGCACACCGGCTGGGCCAACCAGGCCATGCTCCAGCGCGCCGGGGTGAATGCCGCCAGCATCGCCGTCCTGCCCGAGGACGCCCGCAATACCATTGGCCGTCACCCGGACGGCACACCCAATGGTTTCCTGGTCGACGCCAGCCTGTACCCGGTCACTGATCTGCTACCGCCGCTGAGCCAGGACACTTTGCTGACCGCCGGGCGCATGGCCCTAGACTACTACAAGCAGCTGGGCATCACCGGCTGGATGGACCCACTGGCCAACGAGCTGCCGGGCGCCGACGTGCACAACGACTCGCTCGGCGTGCTGCCGGTGTACAAGGCCCTGGCCGAAAACGGCGAACTCACCGCCCACGTCGCGGCGCTGCTGATGGCCGACAGCAAGGCCCGCCCCGCCGACCTGGACGAACTGGACAAGGTGCGTCAGCAGTTCATCGACGTTCCCAACCTCACCCTGCCGGGCATCAAGGTGTTCGCCGACGGCGTGGCCGAGATGCCGGCGCAGAGCGCGGCGATGCTCGAGCCCTACCGCAACTCCGGGCAACGCGGCGAGCTGCTGCTGGACCCGGCGCATTTCGGCGAGCTGGTCAGCGCCGCCGATGCCCGTGGCTGGCTGGTGCACGTGCACGCCATCGGTGACCGCGCGGTGCGCGTGGCGCTCGATGGTATCGAACAGGCGCGGCACGCGCGGCACAGCGGCATTGCCCATTCGATCACCCACCTGCAGATGGTCAGCCCCAAGGAGTACGCGCGTTTTCGCCAGCTCGACGTGATCGCCTCGATGCAGCTGTACTGGGCCAGCGCCGACGAGGCCAACCTCGATCTGGTCAAGCCCTACGTCAGCGCAATGGCCTTCATGCACACCTTCCCGGCGCATTCGCTGCTGAACAACGGCGCCACCATCGCCGGTGCCAGCGACTGGCCGATCAGCACCCCTGAGCCATGGAAAGCCATCTACCAGGCCATCACCCGCAAGGGGCCCAAGGGCGTGCTCAATGCCGGCGAAGCCATCGACCTCAAGACCATGCTGCAGGCCTATACCCTCAACGCCGCCCGGGCCATGCGCCTGGAGCGGCAGGTCGGCTCGCTGGAAGTGGGCAAGCAGGCGGACATGATCGTGCTCGACCGCGATGTGCTGAGCGTGGCCCCGGAGGCGCTGCGAGATACCCAGGTGCTGCAGACCTGGTTCGCCGGCAAGCGTATCTACGCACGCTGAGGCGGCGTCATTGGCGCAGGCGCTCCAGCGCCTCCAGCACATGCCCGATGGCGCGCTCCGGCTCGCCCTCGCGGCAGGCGATGCCGAGCTGGCGCCACAGCCCCGGGCGCAAAGGCCGCCGGAGCACACGCGGATCGTGCTGCGGGCCTTCACCCTCCTGGGGCAACAGGGTCGCACCGTACCCCGCGCCCACCAGGCTCTTGATCGCGTCGTTGAAGTTCAGTTCGATGCGTGGCTCGGGGTAGAGCCCGGCGGCGGCGAACCATTCCGAAGTCACCCGCGACAACTGTGTGGTGCTGTCGTTGAGGATCAGTGCCCGCCCGGCCAGCCAGGCCGGCGTGACCCGCGCCGGCGGGCGCCAGTCGGCGGGCACGTAGGCCAGGATCGGGTCGCGGCGCCAGGGTGTGAGCTTCAGCCCCTTGCCTGCCACCTGTGGCAGCGCCACCAGGCCTATGTCCAGGGAACCTTCGCGCAGACGGGCCAGCGAGGCCTGCGAGGTCAGCACCTGCACCTGGACGTCGATGCCTGGGTGATCCACGCGCAAGGCGTCGAGCGCCTGGGGTAGCAGGTGGGCGATAGCGCCCGTGGAAGCGCCCAGGCGCACGCGGCCGGTCAGGCCTTCGACCTGTCGGCGCACCTCGTCCAGCGCCTGGTCGGCATCGGCCAGCAGGCGCCGGGCACGTAGCAGCAGGGTCTCGCCGACCGGGGTCGGCCGCACCTGGCCACGGGCGCGAGTGAGCAAGGGCGCGCCGATGCGCGCCTCAAGCTCGGCCACGTGCAGGCTGATGGTCGGCGGCGCCAGGTTGAGCTGGCGGGCGGCGTCGGCGAAGGAGCCGTGGTCGGCGATCACCACCAGGGTGCGCAGGCGGTCGAGGCTGATTTCTCGCATGGGGTTTCCTGGGTACGTGGGAGCGGGCTTGCCCCGCGATGGCGCCAGGCCTGGAAATGATCTTGCCTGGGCGGGCCCTATCGCGGGGCAAGCCCGCTCCCACGGGATAAGTTCAACACAGATTACTTCGTTCAGATTTAATGAACTTTACGATCATGATATTCAAATTTTCTTTCGTCCAGCCGCAAGCGAGGATACGCCCACTCCCCTTCTCCACGGACACACTCCATGACCCAGCCCCTTGTCTTCATCGACGGCGACCAAGGCACCACCGGCCTGCAAATCCACGCGCGCCTGCACGGCCGCCAGGACCTGCGCCTGCTCACCCTGCCCGAGGCCGAACGCAAGGACCCGGCGCGGCGCAGCGAAGCGATCAACAGCGCCGACATCGCCCTGCTGTGCCTGCCCGATGACGCTGCCCGCGATGCCGTGGCGACGCTGCGCAACCCGGCGGTACGGGTAATCGATGCCAGCTCCGCGCACCGTACCGCGCCCGGCTGGGTATACGGCCTGCCGGAGCTTGACCAGCACCAGGCCGAGCGCATCGCCGCCAGCACCCGTATCAGCAACCCCGGCTGCTACCCCACCGGCGCCATCGCCCTGCTGCACCCGCTGGTCAAGGCCGGGCTGCTGCCAGCGGACTACCCGTTGAGCATCCATGCCATTTCCGGCTACAGCGGCGGTGGCCGGGCGGCGGTCGAGCGCCATGAGCAGCCCGCCGAAGGTTACCTGCCGACCTTGCAGCTGTACGGCCTGGAGCTGGCGCACAAGCATGTGCCGGAAATCCAGCAGCACGCCGGGCTCAGCGCCCGCCCGCTGTTCGTGCCCGGCTACGGCGCCTATCGCCAAGGCATCGTACTGAGCATCCCCGTGCAACTGCGGTTGCTGCCAGGCGTGACCGCGCAACAGTTGCAGACCTGCCTGGAGCAGCACTACCAGGGCGCCCGTCATGTGCAGGTGATGCCCTTGCATCAGGACGGCCCGGCCCCGGCGCTTGACCCGCAGGCGCTGAACGACAGCAATGACCTGCGCCTGGCGCTGTACGCCAACCCCGAGCACGGCCAGGTATTGCTGACAGCCGTGTTCGACAACCTCGGCAAGGGGGCCTCGGGCGCCGCGGTGCAGAACCTCGACCTGCTGCTGGCTGGGCTGCGCTAGCCACAGCGGGTAAACTACGCGCCCGCCTCGTTCGAAGCGGGCGTTTCAGCCCACCCGGAGCCCTACCCGCGATGTTCATCCTCCGCCGCCTCGACGGCGTGCCGCCCGAATCCTTCCAGAACCAGATCCGCCAGCTGGTGATCGACCATGTCGGCCAGCTCAGCAGCGTCGCCATCAGCCCGGACAATCCGCTGTACCCGCTGTACCAGTACGGCGTCGGCCTTGAGGTCCACCAGTACCTGATGGCCCTGGACGGCACCCGTGGCCTGGCCGTAGAGCTGACCCTGGCGCTGGATGCCGACGCCCCGGACCAGTTGCTCGGCTTTGCCCTGGCGCTGCCGGCCCAGGACGATGCGCAGGCCTGCAGCCTGGCGTTCCTTGCAGTACATCAAGACCATCGCCGCCAGGGCATCGCCCGCGCATTGCTGGATGACCTGCGCAGCCGCTACGCCTGCGTCGAGCTGAGCGCCTTCGCCGAGCAGGTCCCATGGTTCGAGGCCATGGGCTTGCAGGTGATTGCCAGCGCCGGGCCACAGGTGCTGATGAGCAGCACCGGGCGTGCCAGCGGGGCGCTGATCGGGCGGCTGGACATTGCGCCGATCTACCAGACGGTCGAGGTGATGCAGATCCACACCTACCTGCTCAATCAGAACGGGGAGGACGTGATGATGGAGGCGGAACAATCGCGCGATGAGCGGTTGGATGAGTTGGCGGAGCAGGCCAAGGCGTGCGTGAGGCAGCGGCTGACGCGGCATTGAGGTAGAACGCTGGGGGCGCTTTGCGCCCCCCGGCAATCCTCAGCCATGCACCCAACGCCGGTGCAACCCTCGGGCCAGCGCATCGAGCATGAACCCCAGCACCCCGATCAACAGCACCATGGCCATCAGCTCGGAATACGCCAGGCGGTCACGGGTATCGAGGATGAAATACCCCAACCCCGCACTGACCCCAAGCATCTCGCACGGCACCAGCACGATCCACAGGATGCCGATGGCCAGCCGCACGCCGGTCAGTACATGGCCAATCACCCCCGGCACGATCACCTTGCACAAGGTCTCCCAGCGCGTGGCGCTGAGGCTGCGCGACAGTTGCAACCAACGCGGATCGAGCTGTCGCACCCCGGCGGCGGTATTGAGCAGGATCGGCCACAGCGCGGCGAAGGCCAACAGGAAGTAGATCGGCTGGTCGCCCACGCCCATCAGCATCACCACCACCGGCATCCACGACAGCGGCGAGATCATCCGCAGAAACTGGAACGCCGGCGTGGTTGCCGCCTCCAGGTGCCGGTAACTGCCCACCAGCAAGCCCAACGGCACGCCGATCAACAGCGCCAGCAAAAGGCCGATCAGGATGCGCTTGAGGCTCACCCAGATATGCCCGTACACCTCGCCCTGCCCCAGCAACTCCACCAGGCTCGCCAGCGTGGCCTGGGGCGAGAAGCGCGCCGACAGGCCGTCGGCCGCGCCGAACACCTGCACCCCCGCCCACCACAGCAACAGCAGCAGCGCCAGGCCGGCAAGACCCAGGGCGCCATGTACGACATGCCTTTGCATCAGACCGCGAACTCCTCGCTGCGCTGGAAGTTCTCGGCAATGCCGAAGGTTGCCGGGCCGCCCACCGCAGCGATGGCATTACGCACGAAGCGATCGTCGACCAGATCGCGAGCGACGTGCGCGGGGTCGAGCCCGGCGAGGAAGCCGTTCTCGCCTTCGATCAGGGTGCCTTTCAGGCGCTTGACCAGTTCCTCGGTGTAGCTGGGGTACGGGTACGGCTGGAAGTCGATGCGCTTTTCATCCCATTGCTGGTGCTGGATCGCGCCACTGGCGATGTAGCCGGCACGGTCCTCGGCGGCAGGCGCCAGTACCTTGGCCAGCACCGCGGGCTCGTGCGGGGTGTACTTGTTGGGGCCGGCCTTGGACAGCAGCGCGGCCGCCTCGGCTCGGTGGTCGCGGGTCCATTGCTGGGCCTTGACGATGGCGTTGACCACCTTCTGCGACCATTCCGGGCGGTTGTTGAGGTCGTGTTCGTGCATGAACACCACGCAGCAAGCATGGTTGCGCCACACGTCACCGGTGAAGCGCTGCACGCGGCCGACCTTGAGGTTCTCGGCCAGGGCGTTGAACGGCTCGGCGACGATGTAGCCGGCGATGCGCTTGCTGGCCAGGGCCGGCGGCATGTCCGACGGCGGCAGCACCAGCAGGTTGACCTCGTTGGCGGCCAACTGTGCGTTGGCCGGCTTCGACACCGGCGTGAGGCCGTTGTCGTTGAGCATCTGCTGCAGCACCACGTTGTGGATGGAGTACCAGAACGGGATGGCTACCGTCTTGCCGCCGAGCTGCTTCATCTCGGTGATGTCCGGGGCCACGGTCAGGCCCGAGCCGCCGACATGGTTCCAGGCCACCACCTTGGCCGGCACCTTGCTGCCATAGCGGGCCCACACGGTCATTGGCGACAGCAGGTGGATCACGTTGACCTGGCCGGAAATGAACGCCTCGATCACCTGCGCCCAACTGCGCAGCAGCACCGGGCGCTCGGCCTTGATGCCTTCGGCCTCGAACAGGCCGTTGTTGTGCGCCACCAGCAAAGGTGTGGCGTCGGTGATCGGCAGGTAGCCGATGCGCACCGGTGCGTCAGGCTCGGCGGCGGCGCGCGCCTGCAGGCTGGCCAGCAGCGGCACGGCGCCAGCGGCGGTGAGCATGGCGCTCAGTTTGAGAAAATCGCGACGGGACGTGGTGGAGCAGCAGTCATCCATGCACATGGACAGCCTCCGAGGGCAAGGGGGATGGGGTGGGTTCGGCTGTGCGGCTTGCCCGCCGAAGGGTTTTGAGGATTTCGATGCGCAGCGCGCCCAGTTCCTCGACCCGCTGCGCCCGGGGTTGCGGCAGGTCGATATGCCATTGGCCGAGGGTGCGCGCCGGGTGGTTGCCCAGTAGCAGCACGCGATCGGACAGCAGCAGGGCTTCGTCGATATCGTGGGTGATCAGTACGGCAGCGGTGTTGTGGGTGGCGATCAGTTGCAGCAGCAGTTGCTGCATGGCGGCGCGAGTCACTTCGTCCAGCGCGCCGAACGGCTCGTCCAGCAACAGCACTTCGGGTTGCCGCGCCAGGCAGCGGGCCAGCGCGGTGCGCTGGGCCATGCCGCCGGACAACTGCGCCGGGTACTGGTTGCGGGCATGGCTCAGGCCCACCGCCGCGATGGCGTGGTCGATGCGTGCGCGGCGCTCGCTGGCGGCCAGCTTGGGCTGGCGGGCGAAGTCGAGGCCGAAGGCAACGTTCTTCTCCAGGCTCAGCCAGGGCAGCAGGCTGGGGTCCTGGAACGCCACCGCCAGGCGCGGGTGCGGGCCCTGCAGCGCCTCGCCGTGCAAAGTCACACTGCCGCCACGGGGCTGCTGCAGGCCGGCCAGCACCCGCAGCAGGCTCGATTTACCGACCCCGCTGGGGCCGAGGATGGTCACCACCTCGCCCGGTGCCAGCGCCAGGTCGAACTGTTCCAGCACCGGCTGCCAGCCGCCCTCGCGGGGGTAGCCCAGGCTGATGTCGCGGGCGTCGAGTAGCACGTCGGTCATGCCGCACTCGCCTGGCGTTGCAGTTCGGCGCGCAGTTGCACCAGGCTCGGCGTGACGATCGGCACGAACGCCGACTCGCGCCAGCGGCGCGCGAAGCTTTCGCCATAGGCGGTGAGGTAAGCCTTGCCGCCACTGGCCTGCAGCTCCAGCTGCACGGCGTCGGCAGCGCTTTCGGCGAGGGTGATGCGCAGTTTGAACAACGCGGCCGGCTGCTTGAGGAAGCGGCCGTCGAGCAGGCCCTGCTTGAGCTCGCCGACGGTGTTCTCCAGGCGTTCCTGAAGCACCTGGCGCGCCTCCTCGAGGAAGGACACACGACCATGCAGGTGCTCCTGCACTTCGTCCAAGGCACGCCGCGCCAGACCGATGGCCATGCCGCACTGCAGGGCGAGGAAGGCCGGGCGCACCTGGGGCAAGAACTCGCGGGCGTTGTCGTGCAGCAGCCAGTCACGGGCCAGCGGTACCTGGTGGAAGGCCAAGGCAGCGGTGTTGCTCGACTGCAAGCCCATCAACTGCAGGTCGTCGGAGCGTTCCAGCCCCGGTGCATCGGAGGGGATGGCCAGCACGAACGGCGCGCCTCCGGCATCGTCTTCGATGGCCGCGGCCACCACGAAACCACTCTTGCGCAGGTTGGTCACCCAGTGCAGCCGGCCTTCCAGGCTCCAGCCATCGGCTGCGGGGCGCCCGCGCACCTGCAGTGCCTCGATGCCGGAGAGGAACTTCATGGCATTGGAAAGCCCGGTGGCGCCGGCGAGCTCACCCTTGAGCAGCGCTGGCAGCAGGCGTTCGCGCAAGCCTTGGTTAGGGCTTTGCAGCAGGTATTCAATGAAGGCGCGCTGCCCCCAGCAGACGAAAGCCGCCGCCAGTGAGCGGCTGGCGATAGCGGCAATGGCTTCGACCGCCTCGGTGACATCACCGCCCGCGCCGCCGAGGGCCGGGTCGACGCCTATGCGCAGCAGTTGCGATTCGGCGATGTGCGCCAGTACCAGGTGCGGGTCGCACTGGCCCTGGTCGATGGTCTCGGCGTTGGCATCCAGCCATTGGCGAAAAGCGCTATCAAGCATGTCCCTACTCCTTTGGTGCGCCGGACACGCCGGCATCGGGCGGTTTAGGCCGAAGGCTGCCAGCGGTATTTGCTCAGCTCGTCATTGAGCGGCGTTTGGGCGAACACATTAGCAAAGTTGCACAGGGTTGCGAGGCTCACGCCGAGAATCACTTCCAGGGCATTGCCCTCGGTGAAGCCGGCCTCGCGGAAGGCCTGGTAGGTGGCGTCGCCGACGTTGCCGCGGGTGGCGATGACCTCACGGGCGAACTCGGCCAGGGTTTCGTAACGTGCGTCGGGCAGCTCGCCACGGGCGCGCAGGGCATCGACCACCGCCTGCGGCAGCTTGGCCTTGTTCAGCGCCACGGCGGTGTGGCCGGCAACGCAGAAGTCGCAACCGTGCTGGGTGGCGGCAATCAACTGCACCACTTCGCGCTCGGCCAGGGTCAGCTCGGCCTTGCCGTTGAGCGCCGAGACGGTGACGTAGGTTTCCAGCGCGGCCGGGGCATTGGCCAGCACGCCCAGCAGGTTGGGGATGAAACCGGAGTTCTTCTGTGCGTTTTCGAGGAACGGACGTGCGGCTTCCGGGGCGGTCTGCAGGCTGTGTAGAGTGATGCGCGCGGACATGGAGTGGTCTCCTTTGATGTAGGTCGCTACAGTCTGTTGGTTATAAGAAGTAGCATCCATATTCATCAGTCGCCTTTCCTTGCTCCTGAGTCCTTGCATTAGATGATTTCATCCAGCCACCTTGTCGATTGGTTATTAGAAGGCCTCGAGCTTGACGCCAGCCTGTTCCATGTCGGGCGCTATTGCGGTGGCTGGCACGCCAGCACCCAGGGCATGGGCCGCGCCAGTTTTCACCTGGTGGTACAGGGGCATTGCTGGCTGCACGTCGATGGCCACGCCGAGCCTGTGCGACTTGAGTGTGGTGATGCGGTGTTTCTGCTGCGTGACCTTGCGTATCGCCTGTCGGGTGACGAGGACGTCGCCGACGCCTGCGCCCAGCCGCGCCGGACCATGCAGGCGCTGGACCTGGAGGCCGACGATGGCGTGGGGCTGGTCTGTGGTTTCTTTCATTTCCAGACGGGCTTGTCGTCGCTGATCGTCGAGGGGCTGGCGGACTGGATTCTGCTGCGCGCCAATGATCCGGCCGGCAGTGCGGCTCGTGCGCTGTTCGGTTTGATTCTCGAGGAATGCCGGCGGGCACCGCAGCCGTCGCAGACGGTGCTCGAGCGGCTCACGCACTTGCTGTTCCTGTATGTGCTGCGCCAGCAGGTGCATACAGGGCAGGCACTGGGTGGCTTGGTCGCCCTCGCCCGCCAGCCGGCGTTTGCCGGGCTGCTGGAGAGGCTGATAGAGGAGCCGGGGCAGGCTTGGACGCTGGAGAGCATGGCGGCCTATGCGGGGCTGTCGCGCTCGGCGTTCTTCAAGCGGTTCAATGAACTGGCCGGGCAGTCGCCTGGGCAGGTGTTGCTGGCGCTGCGCATGCGCCAGGCCTGCCAGTTGCTCAAGGCGGGGAATACGGTCGAGCAGGTTGGCGGGCGGGTGGGGTATCAGTCGGTGGCGGCGTTTACTCGGGCGTTTGCCAAGGCGGTGGGAGTGCAGCCGGGGGCTTATCGCAAGCAGCATGAGGGGCGGGAGGGGTAGGTTTTTTGGGGTTCGGGTTTCAGAGTGTGGGTTTTGATAGATGCATGCGCATTCAGCGGCGATGGCGACGCATAGTCACCTTTCCGCCCTTACGGCGGCCTACTTTGGTCTTGGCCAAAGTA